>NZ_JAPSJA010000337.1 GCF_031178525.1 Microbacterium sp. | reverse complement strand
AGCTCGCCAATGAACACGAACGAGATGATCGCGCAGACCACGCAGCTCGCCTCGATGGAGCAGCTCACCGCCATGGCCGCCACGTCGACCGAGACGTTCGCGCTCACGATGCGACAGACCGCCGCCGATCTCGTGGGCCGCCAGGCCACCTACCTCGATGCCGACGGCGAGGCGCACACCGGCACCGTCACGTCCGTGTCCTTCACCGGCGCGACGCCGCAGGTGCTCTTCGGCGACGTGTCCGTGCCGCTCGACGCCATCGCCGGCGTCGTCGCCCCCGCGACGAACGCCTGACCTCCTCACGACCTTTCCCGCCTCACACGAAAGAAGCCAGCATGCTCCGCGCCCTTTACTCCGGCATCTCGGGTCTCCGCTCGCACCAGACGATGCTCGACGTCACCGGCAACAACATCGCCAACGTCAACACCACCGCGTTCAAGGGCTCGTCGGTCGAGTTCCAGGACACGCTGTCCCAGCTCGTGCGCAACTCCACCCTCCCGCAGGAGCAGACCGGCGGCAGCAACCCCGCCCAGGTCGGCCTCGGCGTGCAGGTCGCGAGCGTCTCGACCAACTTCGCGCAGGGCGCCGCGCAGTCCACCGGCGTTCCCACCCACCTGATGATCGCGGGCGACGGGTTCTTCGTCGTGCGCTCGGGGGCCGACACCGCCTACACCCGCAACGGCGCGTTCAAGTTCGACGCGCAGGGCCGGATGGTCACGTCCGACGGCGCGTTCGTGCAGGGATGGAGCGCACAGAACGGCGTCATCAACCCCGGCGCCACGGTGGGCACGATCACGCTCCCCGTGGGCGCCGTGTCGCCGCCCGCCGCCACGACGACCGCGCGCGTGACGGGCAATCTGCCCTCGGACGCGGAGGTCGGCGAGGAACTGGTGCGCGACGTGACGGTCTACGACGACGAGGGCACGCCCGACACGCTGTCGCTGACCTTCACGCGCACGGCCACCGGCTGGTCGGTCGCCACCGACGGCGGCGCGACCGCCGACCTGACGTTCACCGACGGCGAACTCTCGGGCGGCGGCACGCTCACCGCCGGGCCGATCACGATCGACATGACCGCGCTCAGCGGCTTCGCCGAGCTCTCGACGGTCACCATCAGCGGCCAGAACGGTCGCGCGGCCGGCACCCTGCAGTCGTACGCGCTGTCCGAGGACGGCAGCCTCGTCGGCACGTTCAGCAACGGGCAGACGCAGGTGCTCGCCCGCGTGGCCCTCGCGACGTTCATCAACCCCGAGGGTCTCGAGAAGGCCGGATCCTCGCAGTACCGTCCTACGGTCAACTCGGGTCAGCCGGCGATCGGCGAGGCGGGCGTCGACGGCATGGGGTCGCTCATCAGCGGTGCCCTGGAGATGTCGAACGTCGACCTCTCGCAGGAGTTCACGAACCTGATCGTCGCCCAGCGCGGCTTCCAGGCCAACGCGCGCATCATCACGACCAGCGACGAGGTGCTGCAGGAGCTCACGAACCTCAAGCGCTGACGCACGCGGCGCGTCCGCAGACACATCGGCCGCTCGGCCCGCCTAACCTCGCGGGTCGAGCGGCCGACAGTCACCTGTGACAGCCCAGGACGGGTTGTCGCATCCGCGACCCAGGACGGGGCGCGGTAATCGCGATCCGCGTGGATCGCAGACCGGCCCGGCGAGCCGCACGGATCGCCACCGGCATTTCCAGGATGGAGCCATGATCGTCGTCACGCGCCTGAACCGCACTCGGTTCGCGGTGAATCCGGACCTCATCGAACGGATCCACGCTTCGCCCGACACCACGCTGATCATGGTGGACGGGGCCACCTTCGTCGTCCTCGAGACCATGGACGACGTCATCGACCGCATCACGGACTTCCGAGCCCGCGTGCTCGCCTCGGCCGCCGACGCTCGGCGCTCCGCCGACGTCGCGGGGGTGATCGCCTGATGGATCCCGCATTCCTCCTCGGCCTCGTGCTCGCGTTCGGCTCGCTGTACGCGATGATCACGCTCGAGCACGCGAGCCTGAGCGCCCTGTTCCTGCCGGCGCCGATGATCCTCGTCTTCGGCGGCACGATCGCGGTGGGCATCGCGAGCGCCACGCTGCGCGACGCCCTCGTCTCGTTCCGGGCGCTGCCGCGGGCGATCCGCGGCGACCGGCGCACCGCCGCCGCGATGATCGATCAGATCGTCGAGTACGCGGAGAAGGCGCGAGCCGAGGGCCTGCTGTCCCTCGAGCAGCTCGTGCCGGACGCCGACGACCCGTTCGTGCGGCAGGCGCTGCAGAGCATCGCGGACGGCACCGACGCCGAAGAGCTGCGCATCGTGCTCGAGGACGAGATCGCCTCGACCGCGGCGCGCAACCGCACGGCGTCGC
>NZ_JAPSJA010000090.1 GCF_031178525.1 Microbacterium sp. | reverse complement strand
CTGTGCGGGTGGGCGAGCCGTCGGTGACGGACGCGATCGAGATCCTGCGCGGTCTGCGCTCGGCGTACGAGGAGCACCACCGCCTCACGTACACGGACGAGGCGCTGCGCGCCGCGGTGGAGCTCAGCGACCGCTACCTGACCGAGCGCGTGCTTCCCGACAAGGCGATCGATCTGATCGACCAGGCTGGCGCACGCCTCCGGCTGCGCCTGGGCGCGCCGGCCGACGTCACCGCGCTGATGGAGCGCCTGGGAACGCTGGAGTCCGAGAAGAACTCCGCCGTGGCGGCCGAACGCTACGAGGAGGCGTCCCGTCTGCGGGATGAGATCGCGGACGTCCAGCGCAGGATCGAAGAGGCGACTGCGGCTGGATCCGCGGCTCCCGCGATCGTCGACGAGCCGGAGATCGCGGCGGTCGTGAGCCGCGCCACCGGCATCCCCGTCGCCCGTCTCACCGAGTCCGAGCGTGAGCGCCTCGCGACGCTGGAGGACGAGCTGCACGGACGCGTGATCGGGCAGGACGACGCGGTGGCGGCGGTCGCCAAGGCCGTGCGCCGCAGTCGCACCGGCATGGGCGACGCCCGCCGGCCGGTGGGCTCGTTCCTGTTCCTCGGCCCGACAGGCGTCGGGAAGACCGAGCTCGCGAAGGCGCTGGCGTCGAGCCTCTTCGACGACGAGGGCGCGATCGTCCGCTTCGACATGAGCGAGTTCGGCGAGCGGCACACGGTCGCGCGTCTGGTCGGTGCCCCTCCGGGATACGTCGGCTATGACGAGGCGGGTCAGCTGACCGAGCGCGTACGCCGCAACCCGTACTCGATCGTGCTGTTCGACGAGATCGAGAAGGCGCACCCCGACGTGTTCAACCTGCTGCTGCAGGTGCTCGACGACGGGCGCCTGACGGACGGCCAGGGCCGCACGGTCGACTTCCGCAACACCGTGATCGTCATGACCTCGAACCTCGGGTCGGAGTTCCTCGCCTCGCGTGCGGGTGCCATCGGCTTCACGTCGGGCGGCCGCGAGTTCGACGACGAGGACCTGCGGGCCCGCGTCATGGGGCGGTTGCGCGAGTCGATGCGGCCCGAGTTCCTGAACCGGATCGACGAGATCGTGCTGTTCCGCAAGCTCGAGAAGGAGCAGCTGCACGAGATCGTCTCGCTCATGCTGGGCGCGACGCGCGCGCGGCTCGGGGCGCGGGAGATCGCGCTCGAGGTCACGCCTGCCGCGGTCGACTGGCTCGCCGAGCGCGGGTACGAGCCGGAGTACGGCGCCCGCCCGCTGCGGCGGCTGATCCAGCGTGAGGTGGACGACCGGATCGCCGATCTGTTCGTCACGGGAGCGCTCGCGGATGGCGGGTCTGTGCGGGTCGACGCGCGCGGCGATGAGCTGATGGTCGAGGCGGCGTCGCTCGCGGTCGCGGCCTGAGGTGCACGAAGCCCCCGGGGAGTCTGAGGCTCCCCGGGGGCTTCGTCGTGTCGGCGCGGCATGCCACGATGCCGTCATGGATCAGCGGATCAGCTTCATCACGCTCGTCGTGGCGGACGTCGAGGCTAGCAGGAGGTTCTACGTGGACGGCCTCGGCTGGGAGCCGGAGGTGCATGTCGCGGGAGAGGTGCTCATGCTGCGAGCGGGGGAGCGGCTCATCCTGTCCCTGTGGGACCGGATGGCGGCCGAGCACGAGATCGGACCGGTGAGCGCCGGCGGCACTCCGCCCGTCACTCTGGCGCACAACCTGCCCGATGAGGCAGGGGTCGACGCGGTGCTGGCCGAGGCCCGCGGGGCCGGCGCGGAGATCGTCGCCGAGCCGCGCAGGCGCGAGTGGGGCGGATACTCGGGGTACTTCGCCGATCCCGACGGCTATCGCTGGGAGGTCGCCTGCAATCCCGGCCCCATCGGGCAGTCCGTGCTGTAGCTCACGCGTGCGGCCAGGCGGCGAGTGCTCTGTCGATGGCCTTCCGGGTGGCGGCGTTCGTGCGCTCGACGAGTTCAGCCTGCGGCGTGCGCGGCGCCTTCGCCGAGCGCGGCGGCACGCGCCACGTCCCCACCACCACGCCGTCGACCAGCACGGCAGGACGGAACACGCCGTTGTTGCCGGGCACCTGCGCGGCGAGCATGCCGGGGCTCGCGACCAGCGACCGGTCGGCATAGCCCAGGATCCACTCGTCGAACGCCGGCACGAGCGTGACGCCCGAGGGATCAGGAACCTCGGGGTCGCCGATCACCCATGCGGGCACGCCCTCGACGGACACCGCGGTCAGCTCCGCGATGCGCGCCGCGACCTGGCGCACGAGAGTCTTGGGCAGTTTGAGCCACCACGCGGCGTCGTCGGCCGTCACGGGACCGCGTGCGCCCACGTAGCCGCGCACGACGCCGACGAGGTCGTCGGGATCCGCGCCCTTCGCGGTGGTCAGGACGAGCTGCTGCTCCGTTCCGGAGAACGGGCCCCAGTGGATCAGCCCCTCGACCGCGAGGTGGAACAGCAGGTGGTAGCCGCGCCCGCCGTCGGTCGCGATGCCCGCGCCCTGCCACAGCGCGAGGGTCTCTGCGCGCGTGCGCGGGCGATCCTGCAGCGCGTCCCGCAGGATGCCGCGTGCCCGGTCGATCAGGGCGTCCTCGAGCTCGAGCTGCGCGCGTCGCCGCGTCGTGGCGCGTCGTGTGCGCTCGCCCGTGTGCTGCAGGATCGTGGCGAGGTGCGCGGGCGTCGTCGCGAACAGCGTGCCGCGCATGGGCCAGGAACGCACGAGGTCCCCGGCGTCGAAGGCCGCACGGACGTCGTCGAGCGTCGTGCCGGGGCGCGAGCGGATCGCGATCGCGCGCAGCACGCCCGGCAGATCCTGCCCCTGCAGCGCGACCGCCCGCGTCACGACCTCGGTGGGGGACAGGTCGGACCCGTTGAGCAGCTGCGCGTCGTGGCGCAGCCGCCGCGCTTCGGTCGCCGTGAGTTCCACGACGCTCACGCTAGCGCCGGCCCCCGACACGGGTGACAGGATCGAGACATGGATCTGCAGCGCGTCTCCATCGGCATCGCCGCGTCGGCCGGGACGGGCGTCGCCCGGCGCATCGCCCCGCTCATCGAGGCTGCGGGACTCGGCGCCCTGTGGGTGAACGAGACTCCCGGGCACAACGCGCTCGAGGTCGCCGCCGCCGCCGCGGACGTCACCTCCGCCATGCGGGTCGCCACCGGCGTGATCCCCGTCGACCGCAGACCCGCCGCGGCCCTGCTGGACGACCTCGCACGACTGTCGCTGCCGGCGGATCGCCTGACGCTCGGCGTCGGGTCGGGTGCAGCGCTCAGCGGCGTGCTCACGCTGATGCGCGACGCCGTCGATGAGCTGCGCGCGGGCGGAGCGGCCGACATCGCGCTGGGCGCGCTGGGGCCGAAGATGCGGCGGCTCGCTGCCGAGCGCGCCGACGGTGTCGTCCTGAACTGGCTGACGCCCGACGAGGCGTCCGCGCAGGCAGCGGAACACCACGCGATCGACGCCCGTGGCCGCGTGGCGCTCTATGTCCGCACGGCAGCCGACCCGGCGGCCATGGTGCGCCTCGAGGAGGAGGCCGGCCGCTACGGTCGCATCCCGTCGTACGCCGCCAACTTCGAGCGGCTCGGTTTCGGGCCGCTCGACACGGTCATCCGCCCGGGAGAGGCGCGAGGCGGAGTCGCCGCGTACGTCGAGGCCGTCGACGAGGTCGTGCTGCGGGCGGTCACGCCGAGCGACGATCCGGACGACTACGCGCGCTTCGTCGAGGACGTGACCGCCGCGATCAGCTGACGCCCCGGATCGGGCGATGCTCCGGGCCCGGCGACCCTCCGGATCAAGCGACGATCGCGGGTCCGGCGACGTCCGATGAGCCGGCGACTCCGGTGGATCCGGTCATCTGTCGCCGCCCCGTCCGATCGATCGGTGCATGTCCCACCTGCTGTCGGAAACGGGGGTGGATATCGACACGAAGCGGAACACGGATCCGGCCATGCCGACTCGGAGTGGGGCGTGGCCCTCTCCGGATCGGGATCGCGACGAAGCCGCCCCGGGGAGCGGACCCCCGGGGCGGCTTGTCATCACGCGTGATCGCGCGCCTCAGCGGCGCGCGGCGTACTGCTCGCGGATGACCGCGCGCGTGTCGGGCGCGGGCTCCGCCGAGAGCGACACGGGCCACGCCGGGCGCTCTCCGGTCAGCGCCCAGGCTGCCTGCACGGCGGCGCCCGCCGCGACGTACTCGCCCGGCTCCGGAACCACGACCGGCGCATCGAACACCTGCGCGGCGATCGCGGCGACCGCGGGATTCTGCGCGGCGCCGCCCACGAGCAGGATCCGCTCCGCCGTCACGCCGTGCGAGCGCACGGCGTCGAGGCCGTCGGCGAGGCCCGAGAGCATGCCCTCCAGCGCCGCGCGTGCGAGGTTCTCCCGGGTGGTCGAAGTGAGCGTCATGCCGAACAGCGTCGCCGTCGCGTCCGGCAGGTTCGGCGTGCGCTCGCCCTCGAAGTAGGGCTGCAGCACGAGGCCCGCAGCGCCCGGCTCGGCCGCCAATGCCAGGCGGCCGAGCTCGGCGTGATCGACGTCCAGCAGGCGCGCGATCTGGTCGAGCACGCGCGCGGCGTTCAGCGTGGCGACGAGGGGCAGATAGAGGCCGGACGCGTCGGCGAAGCCCGCGACGGAGCCGCTCGCGTCGCGCACCGGCGCATCCGTGACGGCGAACACCGTGCCCGACGTGCCGATCGACACCACCACATCGCCGGTGGCCGCGCCGAGGCCGAGCGCAGCGCCGGCGTTGTCGCCGCACCCCGGCGCGATCACGAGCCCGTCGGCGAGGGATCCGGACCCGCCCGTCACCGACTCGGCCGGGCCGAGCACGCGGGGCAGGACGACCGCGCTCGCCTCGCGACGAAGCGCGAGCGACAGCAGCTCGCGGTCGTACGCGCCCGTCGCGGCGTCGAAGTACGCCGTCCCGCTCGCGTCGGAGCGGTCGGTCACGAGCTCGTCGAGCACGGGCCCGAGCGGCGACTGGCCGGCGGGGCCGTAACCGCGCAGGCGCCACGTGAGCCAGTCGTGCGGCAGTGCCACGGCCGCCACGCGGGCGGCGTTCTCGGGCTCGGCATCGGCAAGCCAGCGCAGCTTCGTCGCGGTGAAGGACGCGACCGGCACGAGGCCCGTGCGGCGTGCGAACTCCTCGGCGCCGACCTCGGCCGTGAGATCCGCGGCGGCGCCCGCGGAGCGGGTGTCGTTCCACAGCAGGGCGGGACGGATCACGTGCCCGTCGACATCCAGCGCGACCATGCCGTGCTGCTGGCCTCCGACCGCGATCGCCGCCACGTCGCCGAGGCCGCCGGCCTCCGCGACGGCGCTGCGCAGCGCATCCCACCATGCGGCGGGATCGACCTCGGTGCCGTTCGGGTGGGTCGCCCGCCCGGAGCGGACGACCTCACCCGAATCGAGGTCGCGGATGACGACCTTGCAGCTCTGGGTCGACGAGTCGACGCCCGCGACCAGGCGGCGGGTGCCCGTCACCGGGTCCTGCGACATGTCAGCCGCGCGCGCCGAGCAGGTGCTCGGTCGCGAGCTGCTGCAGGCGCACGAAGCCGAAGCCCTTGCCGCCGAAGTACGCGTCCGCGTCGAAGTCCTCGAACGCCGAGCGGTCGGCGACGAGGTCGGCCACGGTCTCGCCCTCGTTCAGGGTCGGCACGGCGAGCTCGTCGACGCGAGCCGCCTTCAGCGCCTCCTGCACCTCGGGGTCGGCACGGAATGCCTGGGCGCGCTCCTTGAGGAGCAGGTACGTGCGCATGTTCGCCTGGGCCGACTCCCACACGCCCGTCTCGTCCTCGGTGCGCGAGGGCTTGTAGTCGAAGTGACGCGGGCCGTCGTACGCGGGGCCGCCGTTGGGGCCGCCGTTCTCGAGCAGGTCGACGAGCGCGAACGCGTTGTGCAGGTCGCCGTGTCCGAACACCAGGTCCTGGTCGTACTTGATGCCGCGCTGGCCGTTGAGGTCGATGTGGTAGAGCTTGCCGTGCCACAGCGCCTGCGCGATGCCGGCCTGGAAGTTCAGGCCCGCCATCTGCTCGTGGCCCACCTCGGGGTTCAGGCCCACGAGCTCGGGGTGCTCGAGCTCGTTGATGAACGCGAGCGCGTGGCCGACCGTCGGCAGCAGGATGTCGCCGCGCGGCTCGTTCGGCTTCGGCTCGATCGCGAAGCGGATGTCGTAGCCCTTGTCCAGGACGTACTGGCCGAGGAAGTCGAACGCCTCCTTGTAGCGCTCGAGTGCGACGCGGACGTCCTTCGCCGAGTCGTACTCCGCGCCCTCGCGTCCGCCCCACGCGACGTAGGTCTTCGCGCCGAGCTCGGCGGCGAGGTCGAGGTTGCGCAGCAGCTTGCGCAGCGCGAAGCGACGCACGTCGCGGTCGTTCGAGGTGAGGCCGCCGTCCTTGAAGACGGGGGCGCTGAAGAGGTTGGTCGTCGCCATCGGGATGATGAGTCCCGTGTCGGACAGCGCCTGCTTCAGGCGGTCGATCTGCGTCTGGCGCTCGGCGTCGGTGGAGCCGAAGGCGAACAGATCGTCGTCGTGGAAGGTGAGGCCGTAGGCGCCGAGCTCGGCGAGCTTCTCGACCGCGTGCACCACGTCGAGCGCGGGGCGGGTGGGGCCGCCGAACGGGTCGGCGCCGTTGTAGCCGATGGTCCAGAGGCCGAAGGAGAACTTGTCGTCCTTGGTGGGCGTGAGCGACATGGTGTGCAGACCCGCTTTCAGCGTCGTCGATGAATTGTTGCGGTAGCGAACTTATCACCGTGCGCCGCGACCCGCAACGCGGCGCGGGCTGCCCATCCGCGCGCGTCCCGCTAGCGTCGAGGCATGCCTCGCGACACGCCGCCCGCCGCGCACGTCCGCCGCGCGCAGGGGGAGGGCCTGGTCGCCGCGCTGACGTTCGACGACGGTCCGGACCCGCGCGCGACGCCGCGCCTGCTGGATGTGCTGAGCGCGCACGGCATCCGCGCCGTGTTCGCGGTCGTGGGGGAGTGCATCCTGCGGCCCGGCGGTGCGGACCTCCTGCGCCGCACGGTCGCCGACGGGCACGTGCTGTGCAACCACTCGACGTCCTTCGCCGCCATGGGCGGCTGGACGGCGGACCGCGTGCGCGCCGACCTGCAGGAGAACCTGCGCATCATCCGCGAGGCCGCCGGCCCCGTGCCGGTGCCGTTCTGGCGCGCGCCGAACGGCAGCTGGGGCGTGACCGTCGATGTGGCCCTGGAGCTGGGGATGCGCCCCCTCGCCGTGACGAACACGATCCTCGACTGGGACACGCAGGACGTGACCACCCTGACGGCGAACCTCCGCGAGGCGATGCGGCCCGGGGAACTGGTTCTCGCGCACGACGGCGGCGGCGACCGGCGCGGCACGGTGGCGGCCGTCGAGACCGTCCTGGCCGAGCGCCTGGCGGCCGGGTGGCGCTTCACGCTCCCCGAGGGCTGCTGATCAGCCGAGCAGCAGGTACAGGGCTCCGGCGATCGTGAGCACGATTACGATGCGCTCGAAGGCGCGCTGGTCCATCCTGTCGAGCAGGGCGCGCCCGATGAACGCCCCGACCACGACGCCGGGCACGAGCAGGAGATCCATCAGCAGCGTCGGGACGTCGATGATGCCCAGCCCGATCGAGAACGGCAGCTTCGCCAGGTTGATGCCCGCGAAGAACCACGCCGTCGTGCCGAGGAACGCCCGCATGGGGAACTTCGCGGCGAGGAAGTACATGGTCATGACAGGGCCGCCCGCGTTCGCCACCATCGTCGTGAACCCGCCCAGCGTGCCGTAGGCGGCGGCCGCGATCCGGCCCGTCTGGGCCTCCTCGGCTGCGGCTTTCCGCCGCCGCCACAGCGTCACGCCGATCACGAGCAGGAGGATCGCGCCGATCACCCTGCGCGTGCCCGTGTCGGAGGCGAAGGCGAGGAAGACAGATCCCAGGATCAGGCCCGCCAGCACCGCGGGGATCAGTGGCAGCAGGGCTCGCAGGCGCGCATGCCGACGGTGCACCCAGAGTGCGAACGCGTCGCCGACGATGAGCAGCAGCAGCAGCGCCCCCGTTGAGGCCCGTGCCGGCAGGACGGCCGCGAACAGCGCGATCGCCAGCGTGTTCACTCCCGGCAGCGCGGTCTTCGACACGCCGACCGCGATGGCGCCGACCGCCAGCGCGACCCACGCGAGGGCGGACAGTTCGGGCATCCGCCCAGGCTATCGGGGTCAGGAGATCGCGACGTCGCGGGAGAGATCGCCCGCCGCGATCCGGTAATCGCCCTTCCAGCCCTCGATGCGCACGCGGCCCTCGCCGTCGGTGCGCCGTGTGGTGGGTGCGAGCCACCACTCGCCGCGGATCAGCTCGTGCAGGCGGTCGTACGCGGGCTTGCGGGTCCCGTCCGCGCGCAGCAGCCCGATCGGCGCGCCGAGCCAGGCCCCCGCGTCCGTGATCCCCCAGTAGGTGATCGCTTCGACCGCCGGGTGTCCCGTCAGCGTGCGGTAGAGCCGCTCGATCTCGTCCGCCTGGCGCTCCTCGCCCTCGGGGGTCGAGGGCCAGGCATCGACCACGTAGTCGTTGAGATCCTCGATCTCGCGCGGCATGAGATCTCCCGACACCAGGCTGGACTCGGTGAAGTGCAGCGGCAGACCGTAGCGCGCGAACCGGTCGGCGACCTCCAGGAGCTGCTCCTCGCCCCGGAAGCCCTGGTGCATGTGCGTCTGCAGACCGATGGCGTCGATGCGCACGCCGGCGTCGAGGGCGTCGGCGATCACGCGCTCGTACCGCTCCGACAGGTCGAAGTCGTTGATCAGCAGCGTGGCACCGGGACCGGCCGCGCGCGCGGTCTCGAACGCGAGTCGCACGATGCCCGTGCGTCCGAGTTCGCGGGCCAGCCGCGACACGGCATTCGGCACGCCGTCCGGCTCGTTCACGAAGTCGGGCATGATCGCGACCTCGTTGATGGCATCCCACGTGTCGACGAGGCCCGCGAAGTCGGTCACCTCGCGGGTGACGCGTGCGCGCACCAGGCTCTCGACCTCGTCCGAGGGCAGCGCATCGAGCCACGGGGCCTTGACGGTGTGCCAGACGAGCGGATGGCCCTTCACGCGGACGCCGCGCTCGGCGAACCAGCGCGCGGCAGCGAGCAGACGCGCCGTGCGCGGATGTCCCCGCTCGGGCTCGAACTGACCCCAGTAGAACGGCAGCGTCGCAGTGTCGAACAGCCCCAGCCAGTCGCGCGCGAGCGCCGCGAGGTCCGCCTCGCCGTTCGCGTGGGGAACGAGATCGAAGCCGATGTTGCCGAAGGCGAACGCGTGCCGGACCTGCTCGACGACGACCTCGCGGTGGGCGAGCGGTGCGCCCGTGGCGTCCGTGAGCGCGACCTCGACGGAGCCGGTCCGCGGGTTCACGAGCGCTCCATCGCGCGCGTCGAATCACGCAGGATCAGTTCGGCGGGCATGCGGATGTGCTCGCTGGGGCCGCCGCCCAGCATCGACAGCAGCAGGTGCACGGCCGATGCCCCCATCTCGAGAAGCGGCTGACGGAT
>NZ_JAPSJA010000336.1 GCF_031178525.1 Microbacterium sp. | reverse complement strand
ACTGCTTGCGCTTGCGGTCGATGCGCACGCCGACCTGGTCGCGCTTGTCGATCTCGAACTCGAGCCACGCACCGCGGCTCGGGATGACGCGCGCCGAGACGATGTCCTTGTCGGACGTCTTGTCGGGCGTCTTGTCGAAGTAGACACCGGGCGAGCGCACGAGCTGCGACACCACGACACGCTCGGTGCCGTTGATGATGAACGTGCCCTTGCCCGTCTGCAGCGGGAAGTCGCCCATGAACACCGTCTGGGTCTTGATCTCACCCGTCTGGTGGTTCATGAACTCGGCCTCGACGTAGAGCGGGGCCGCGTAGGTCTTGCCGCGGTCCTTGCACTCCTCGATCGAGTACTTCTCGGGCTCGAGGTACGGGTTCGTGAACGAGAGCTGCATGGTCTCGCTCAGGTCCTCGATCGGCGAGATCTCCTCGAAGATCTCCTCGAGACCGCTCTTGACCGCGATGTCCGTGCGACCGGCGGCCTGAGCCTCGGCCAGACGCGCCTTCCAGGCGTCGTTGCCGACCAGCCAGTCGAACGACTCGGTCTGCAGCGCCAGAAGGTCGGGGACCGTCAGCGTGTCGGAGATCTTGGCGAACGAGAGGCGGGATGCTCCGCGACCGTTCTTGGGGGTGGTGGTGGATGCGTTGCGCGCAGCAGCCAAGGGGATAACCTCCATGAGCGACCGTGGCGGGGGTCGCTGAGTTTCCTTGTCGACAGGTGAGGTGCGCCGGTATCGGTCCCGCTCGGCCCACGACCCGCGCCGCTATCTGCGGGGATCGAAGGCGCCAGCCGACCACCATATGAAGGCATGGGGGATCCAAGAGGCGCAAATACCAACTATAGGCCGGACGACACGCGTTGTCCAGCGGTTCCTTGACGAAGGGTTGAACCTCGGGTATAAACCCAGGCTTCCCGATTGCGGGCGCGGGCATCCGAGGGCCGTCCGCCGCGGCTGCTCGAGCGGCCATCCGGCGCGGTCATCCGGCCCGGTCATCCGGCCCGGTCGTCCGCGAGACCTCACCGTCGGCGCGAGTCATCGACGCAGGACGATGTCTCGCGGCGCAGATGAGGTCTCGCGGGGCGCGAGCCCACAATGGGACCGTGACCGTCACCCTGGAGCCGATGCCCGCCGAACGGTTCGACGCGTGGCGGGCCGACACGGTGGCGCGCTTCGCCGCCCTGCGCCGCGAGTCGGGCATGCTGCCGCCCGCGGAGGCGCAGGAGCAGGGCGAGGGGATCGTCGCCGGCCGGCTGCCGGATGGCGTGCGCTCCGCGGATCAACACGTGCTCGAGATCCGCGACGACGGTCGCCTCGCGGGGACGGCGTGGCTCGAGGTGCGGGCCGGTCAGGACGCGCGGATGGGCGCCATGCTGTACGCCCTGGACGCCGATCCCGCCGTCGCGGCGCCCGCGCTCGACCTGCTCGAACGATACGCGGCGAGCGCGGGAGCGGAGACGCTGCGGATCGACCTGTTCGGGCAGGACGAGGCCGGGTGGCGCGCGATCGAGGGTCGCGGGTACCGCGCCTCGTCGATCCAGATGCTCCTCGCTCCCCTGCCGGCGCCGCGACCACCGGCGACGATCCGGCTGTCGCGCATGGACGCCCAGCAGTACGACGCGTTCGCCGAGCGCCTGATCGCCGAGTTCGCCGACGACCTCGAGCGGGAGGGCCTGCACTCGGCCGAGTCGGCCCGCGCGGAGTCGGAGCGGCAGACCGCCGAGGCGCTGCCCAACGGGATCGACACCGAGGACGAGCTGCTGTTCGTCGCGGAGGCGGGCGGCTCGGACGACCCCGTCGGCGTCGTGTGGCTGTCGGTCCAGCGGCGCTCCACAGGACCGCACGTGTTCGTGCTGGAGCTCCGCGTCGAGGCGGCACACCGCCGCCGAGGCTACGGACGCGCGATCATGTGCGCCGTCGAGGAGGAGGCGCGCCGCATCGGCGCCGACTCGGTCGGACTCCACGTCTTCGGCTTCAACGACGCGGCGAGCGCCCTGTACGACGAGCTCGGCTACCGGCGGGCGGAGGTGCTGTCGGTGAAGGATCTCCCCCGCCCCTGAGCCGATCTCCGGGACCCGAGTAGCGCAAGCGCCGGTTCGCGAGTCGGCTCCCGCATCGTGCCCGGGCACGGCCCGGGGATGCATGGCTCGGCGACGCCCCTCGTCGGAGCGTCGATAGGGTGGAAGCGGTCGGCGTCGTCGCCGGCACGCGGTGCCGCAGAACGGCGATCCGCGCTCCGCTCGACGAGAACCGCCGCCGAGCGACACCCAGCTCCCCACCTATGACTTCTCGCATCTCCGTCCCGCGACCGCCGCACGCGCACATCCCCCGCCCCCGGCTGGTGCAGCGCCTCGATGACGCGACGGGTCCCGTGGTGCG
>NZ_JAPSJA010000006.1 GCF_031178525.1 Microbacterium sp. | reverse complement strand
CAGGAGCCGGAGGACTCGTGAGCGACATCGCTGTGCCCGCGGGCGGCGTGAGTGCGCGGGACCCGCTCGTCCCTGGGCGGACGGCGCGCGTGTCCGGAACCGTGCGCATCGTCGGCGCCGGTCTGCTGGGCGCCTCGATCGGCCACGCGCTGCGCGCGAACGAGGTCGACGTCATCCTGACCGACACCTCGCCCACGCAGCTGCGGCTCGCGATCGACTACGGCGCGGGTCGCGCGGAGGCACCGGGCGACGAGCCCCGCCTGATCGTGGTGGCCGTGCCGCCGGATGTCACGGCGGACGTCGTGCAGGCCGAGCTCGAGCGGTACCCGGACGCCGTGGTGACGGACGTGGCGTCGGTCAAGCTCGGTCCGCTCGCGGAGCTGCGCGCCCGCGGCGTCGACCTGACGCACTACATCGGCTCGCACCCCATGGCCGGCCGCGAGCGCGGCGGCGCCATCTCGGCCCGTGCCGACATCTTCATCGGGCGGCCCTGGGTCGTGTGCCGCGACGGTGAGACGCCCGTGGCCGACCTCGCGCTCGTGGAGGACCTCGCGCTGGATCTCGGCGCCACGCCGATCGAGATGACGCCGGAGGAGCACGACCGCTCGGTGGCGCTCGTGTCGCACGTGCCACAGGTCGTGGCGAGCCTGCTCGCGAGCCGCTTCGTCGACGCGCCCGACGAGTCGCTGCGCCTCGCGGGGCAGGGCGTGCGCGACACCACGCGGATCGCGCACTCCGCACCCGAGCTGTGGGTGCAGATCCTGGGCGCGAATGCCGCGGCCGTCGTCGACGTGCTCGACGCGCTCGCCGCAGACCTGACGTCGTTCGCCGACGCGCTGCGCGCCCCCGACGCCTCGGGCGCGCGCCGGACGCTCGCCGACACGATCCGTCGCGGCAACGAGGGCGTCGAGCGCCTTCCGGGCAAGCACGGCCAGAACCGGCGCTTCGAGACGCTCGTCGTGCTCGTCGGCGACACGCCGGGACAGCTCGGCCGCCTGTTCGGGGACCTCGGCGAGCTGGGCATCAACATCGAGGAGGTGCGCCTCGAGCACTCGCCGAGCGCGCAGTTCGGCCTCGCGGAGCTCAGTGTGATCCCCGGTGCGCTGCGCGCGGCGGCCGAGGGCCTCGAGGCGCGCGGATGGCGGATTGCGAGTACGACGAATGACTGACGATCAGACCCCGATCATCGCGATCGACGGGCCGGCCGGATCCGGCAAGTCGAGCGTCTCGAAGGAGATCGCGCGCCGTCGTGGCTACGGCTACCTCGACACGGGAGCGGGCTACCGCGCGCTGTCGTGGCATCTGCGCGAGACGGGCGTGGACACCACGGACGCGGACGCCGTGATCGCCGCGCTCGGCGGCTTCGAGCTGCGTCTCGGGCTGGAGCCCGACGACCGCACGGTCACGGTCGGCGACACCGACGTGACCGGCGTGATCCGCACGCCCGAGGTGACCGCCGCGATCGCCGGCTTCGTGCGCGTTCCGGAGGTGCGAGCCTACCTCAACGCGATCTACCGCCGGCTCGCGGGCGCATCGGGACTGGCCGGGGTCGTGATGGAGGGCCGCGACATCACGTCCGTCGTCGCTCCCGACGCTCCCGTGCGCATCCTGATGACGGCGTCGCCGGAGGTGCGGGCCGCGCGCCGCGGGCTCGAGCTCGGCGCCGACACGGCGACCGTCGCGGCCGCGATCAACGCGCGCGACGAGTCGGACAGTCACGTGCTGGATCTCGCCGTGGCGGACCCGGGGGTCGACGTCGTCGACTCGACGAACTTGGATTTCGAGCAGGCGATCGACGCCGTGCTCGCAGTGATCGACAGCAAGCTAGGAGGCCGAGATGGCCGTTGAGGACGAATACGAGGGCAAGCCGGACCGGCTCGCCGAGCGCATGGCGGAGTTGGACGAGGAGCTCGTCGAGCGCCGTGCCGCGACCCTGCGCCAGGGTCTCGAGGACTACGACCTCGAGGCGGAGGACGCCGAGCTGCTCGCGGGCGTCGAGCGCGGCGATGACGGCATCGAGTACCTGCCGGCGCTTCCGGTGGTGGCGATCGTCGGCCGCCCGAACGTCGGCAAGTCGGCGCTCGTGAACCGGATCCTCGGCCGCCGCGAGGCGGTCGTGGAGGACACCCCCGGCGTGACGCGTGACCGCGTCACGTACAAGGCGGAGTGGCTCGACCGTCGCTTCTCGCTCGTGGACACCGGTGGCTGGGAGCCCGACGCGAAGGGCATCGACCGCTCTGTCGCCGCCCAGAGCGAGGTCGCGATCGACCTCGCCGACGTGATCCTGTTCGTGGTGGACGCCATGGTGGGCGCGACCTCGACCGACGAGCACGTCGTGAGGCTGCTGCGCAAGACCGACAAGCCGGTGTTCCTGGTCGCCAACAAGATCGACGACGCGCGTCACGAGCCCGAGGCCTACGCCCTGTGGAATCTCGGCCTCGGTGAGCCGCACCCCGTCTCGGCGATCCACGGCCGCGGCGTCGCCGACCTGCTGGACGCGATCATGAAGGTGCTGCCGGAGGTCTCGGCCGTCGCGAAGCACGAGATCGGCGGGCCGCGTCGCGTGGCGATCCTGGGTCGCCCGAACGTCGGCAAGTCGTCGCTGCTGAACAAAGCCGCGGGCGAGGAGCGCGTGGTCGTCAACGAGCTCGCCGGCACGACTCGCGACCCGGTCGATGAGATCGTCGAGCTCGGCGGCAGGCTGTGGACGCTCGTGGACACCGCGGGCATCCGCCGTCGCGTGCACCTGCAGCAGGGCGCCGACTTCTACGCGTCGCTGCGCACCTCCGCCGCGCTCGAGAAGGCGGAGGTCGCGATCGTGGTGCTCGACGTGAGCCAGCCGATCAGCGAGCAGGACGTCCGTATCATCGACCTCGTGCTCGAGTCGGGTCGCGCGCTCGTGCTCGCGTTCAACAAGTGGGACGAGCTGCTCGAGGACGACCGCCGCGGCGGCGACCGCCGGCGCATGCTCGAGCGCGAGATCGAGACCGACCTCGCGCACGTGGCGTGGGCGCCGCGCATCAACATCTCCGCGAAGACGGGCCGCCACCTCGAGAAGCTCGTGCCGGCGCTCGAGACGGCGCTCGAGTCGTGGGATCAGCGCATCCCGACCGGCAAGTTCAACGCGTTCCTCTCCGAGCTGGTCGCGGAGCACCCGCACCCGCTGCGCGGCGGCAAGCAGCCGCGCATCCTGTTCGGCACGCAGGCGGGCACGCGTCCGCCGACGTTCGTGCTGTTCACGACCGGCTTCCTCGACCCCGGCTACCGCCGCTTCGTGCAGCGACGCCTGCGCGAACTGTACGGCTTCGAGGGCACCCCCATCGTGATCAACATGCGCGTGCGCGAGCGCCGCCAGCGGTAGCTCCGTTACGTTCCGACGGGGCGCGCCTCGCGGTGCTGTGACAGGCTGGACGGGTGACCACCGAGCCAGCCCGCGCAGGAGAGCCGCCCCGGTTCTCGGGCCCGCGCGACCCGGGTGACGCCTGGGTCGTCACCGAGTCGGGCGAGCGGTACTGGGGGCGCTTCGGCGCGGCCGGGCTGATGGCCTTCGACGACGAGCGTGGCGTGCTGCTGCAGCATCGCGTCGGCTGGAGCCATTTCGGCGGCACGTGGGCGCTGCCCGGCGGCGCATTGCATCAGGGGGAGTCGCCCATCACGGGGGCGCTGCGCGAGGCCGCGGAGGAGGCCGGCGTGCCGATCGCCTCGGTGCGTCCGCGCTTCACGAACGTGCTGGATCTCAAGGTGTGGTCGTACACGACCGTGATCGCGGATGTGATCGAGCACTTCGCCGGAGCGGTGACGGACCCGGAGAGCTTCGCGGTCGAGTGGGCGCGCATCGATGACGTGGATCGGCGTCCGCTGCACCCAGGCTTCGCCGTCGCCTGGGAGCACCTGCGCGACCTGCTGCACGTGCGCCCCGTGATTGTCGTCGACGCCGCGAACGTGGTCGGCTCGGTGCCCGACGGCTGGTGGAAGGACCGCGCGGGCGCGGCGGAGCGCCTGCTGACGCGCGTGGCCGCCCTCGCCGCACTCGGCGTCCCGGCGTTGGAGCTGGGCCTGGGAGCGACGCACTGGTTCCCGGACTTCGTCGTGGTGGTCGAGGGACAGGCGCGCGACGTGATGGATGTCGACGGCGTGCGCACCGTGCGCGCGGCGGGGGAGGGTGACGACACGATCGCGTCCGAGACCATGGCGCTGGTCGAGGACGGCCACACGGTCACGGTCGTCACGAGCGACCGCGAGCTGCGTGCTCGCGCCGAGGAGGCCGGCGCGACCGTGCGGGGCGCCGGGTGGCTGACGGGCCTGCTGTCTGCCTGACTTCCCGATGACGGGGCCCCCGGTCGGGTGAGCGGGCGTAGCCGGTCGAACCGCCCAGACCGTCTGCGGCCTCCGCCTCAGTCGCGGCCGCGCAGCCGGTCGAGGTCGCGGCGCTCGCGCTTGGTCGGGCGTCCCGCCCCGCGGTCCCGGACCGCGACCACGCCCGCGAACTCGCGCGGCGGCGGGGGAGGCGTGCGGTCCTCGAACGCGGTCGCGGCGACCGTCGCGCCGACACGCTTGGCGATCGGCTGACGCACCACGAGGATCCGGTCGAATCCGTTGATCCGCACCCGCAGCTCGTCACCGGGGCGGATGGCCTGAGCCGCCTTGGCGTGGGAGCCGTTCACACGGACGTGCCCGGCGCGGCAGGCCGTGGTCGCAGCCGACCGCGTCTTGTACACGCGGATGGCCCACAGCCACGCGTCGACGCGGACGGATCCCTCACTCATCCGTCCATCGTACGAACCCGCTACAGCTCGAGGGCGACGACCACTCTCTTGTCGGTAGGGCGCGCGATCTCGCGAAAGCCCGCGTTCAGGTAGGTCGACAGTGCGCCGACGAACAGCGAGTTCGCGGACGCGGTCGTCGTGTCGGTCGCGATGGGGTAGCCCTCGATCACCCGCGCGCCGCTTTCGCGCGCGTACGCGACGGCGGCGTCCAGCAGTGCCACGTTGATTCCCTGGCGTCGGGGCTCCTTGCGCACCGAGAAGCACGTCACGGCCCACACGGACGCGTCGTCCAGGGGCTCTGATGATCCGTTCTTCACGACACGGCTGCGCACGATCCGCTGCTGACCGGGTCGCGGGCCGATGCGGATCCATCCCGCCGCCTCCCCGTCCGCGTACGCGACGAGGCCCGGGGGCGGGCCGGCCTGTATCTCTTCGTGCAGCATTTCCTGACGCTCCTCGACCGTCGTGGCGTCCCACTCCCGGTTGGCCAGGAGCGGCCACACGCACTGGCACGAGCGACCGTCACCACCACCCGTGAGCGCAGCCTGCACGGCGTCCCACTCCGAGAGCGTGGCGGGCCTGGTCGTGATCTCCACCATGCGGTCACTCTAGGACCGGCCCCGGACACGCGCGAGGGCGCCGGTTCGCGGCACGTTCCGCGACCCGGTAGACTAGGGGAGTTGTCCGCGCGAGAGTGCGGGCATCGGGCTGTGGCGCAGCTTGGTAGCGCACTTGACTGGGGGTCAAGGGGTCGCAGGTTCAAATCCTGTCAGCCCGACATCACGCCCAGGCGGGAGCAGGTCTCCCGCCTGGGCTTTGTCGTATCGAGGCGGATGTCTTGTCCGTTCCGGCTGGATGGCGCGCATCCCGAGACAGCGCACGACATCGTGCTCCGTTCACTTCGCGAATCGGGTGTCACCTGGTTTCCGCGGTGCAAGATCGGCGAGGTCGCGCACGGCTGCTTCGGCGCCCTCACCGACGGCGACGAGGTACCGTCGCCCGTCGATGAGCGTGAACCTGATCGAACGGGTGTCGCCCGCGCTCAGCAGAATCCCGTGCTTCTTCTGGGTCCCCTTGATGCCCCACCCGCCGAAGTCCTCGAACGGGCGGACGTCTTCGACCACGACGGACGTGACGTCGGACCAACGGAGTCGCTTGCCCCAGAAGGGGACGAGGGACACGGCCACCGACGTCTCGTCGGCGCGGATGCGCACGCCCGAGAAGAAGGTGATGACGACGAGCATCGCGACGGCCACGCCGGCGACGATCCAACCGGCGGGAGAGGCGGTGTTGAGAAGGCCGACGAGAAGCAGGATCGCCGGCCCCACGAACAGGATCGCCCGAAGGCCCGCGTGGAAGGGGCGGTACGCGATCGTGCGCAAGCGGATCATCGCCTTTCATCGATCGAGCGACAGCTTCCCAGCTCCATAGTGTCGAACCTTCGTCGTCACGAGAAGCGCAGTCGTGTTCGCTCCTGTTGACGAGGTGGTGACTTGTCCGGTCATGGGGCCCAGGATGTGAGCATGCAAGGCGCTGCACCGGAAGACCGAGCCGCGCCTTCGCGGGTGCTGGTGGTGCTTGCCGCGCTCAGTTCGCTCGGCGGCATCGTCGTGGTGGGTGCGGCGGTGCTGTGGCGCCTGCTCGACCGGCGTCGCCTGCCGATGATCGTGAAGGGCCTCGCGATGCTGGTCGGCTTCGGACTGACCGGAGCACTTCTGCTGTCAGCCGCATCCGCGATCTGGCCCTGATGAAGACACGGGCAGTTCTCGGATCGGCGTTGCGTCATCCGCGCGGTTCCTGACCGATCGGAGGAGGCCCTCGAACCCGGCGGGTTCGAGGGCCTCCGGCACCCGGGCGTCATGCCGCGGGCGGGATGATCACGACCTTGCCGTGGACCTGGCCGGCATCGGCCTGCGCGTGCAGGGCCGGGAGCTCGCTCAGCGGCACGCGTCGGGCGATCTCGACGTGCAGTTCGCCGCTGTCGATGAGAGAGACCAGGTCCGAGAGGACGTCCGCGTCCGGGTGGACGAAGATCGTCACGGCGCGCACGCCTCGCGCCTCGTCGCCGGGCGTCGGCACGGTGGGCGTGGTGGACACGACCGCGCCGCCGTCGCGCACGAGCGGGACCAGGGCGGCGAAGCCGTCGGGCGTGATCGGCGCGAGGTTGAGCAGGACGTCGACCGGCTCGGTGACCGCCTCCCGCAGTGAGGTCTCGGTGTGGTCGATGATCTCGTCCGCCCCCGCGGCCTCGACGATCCGGCGGCTACGCGGGCTCGCGGTCGCGATGACGTACGCCCCGGCGCGCTTGGCGAGCTGCACGGCGTACCCGCCGACCGGTCCGCCCGCGCCGTTGATGAGCACGCGCTGGCCCGCCGTGAGGCGGCCGGCCTCGAAGAGGGACTGTGAGGCGGTCAGCCCGACCGACGGCAGACCGGCCGCATCGGCCAGCGGGATCGACGTCGGTGCCTTCACGAGCGCCTGCGCTGGAGCGATCACAAACTGCGCCGCGGAGCCGTCCGCCGCCATCGGGAGGAAGCCGACGACGTCCTCGCCGACACGCAGCCCGTCGACACCGTCGCCGAGCGCGTCGATCGTGCCGGAGACGTCGTAGCCCGGAATGTGGGGAAGCGTGATCGGGATCGGCAGGAAGCCGCCGCGCATGCCGCCGTCCGCCGGACTGAACGCCGAGCCGGCGACACGGATGCGGACGTCGCCAGGACCGGGCGTGGGCCGCTCGACGTCCTCATAGCGCAGGACCTCGGGGCCGCCCGTCTCGTGGAACCGTACTGCCTTCATGATGTCTTCCTTCCGTTGGTGCTTCGGATTCGAAGCAACTGGAATGACCGTAGCATTGCTTCGAAGTGGAAGCAACTGTTTCGAATGAGAAGCATTGATACGATGTCGCCATGTCGTCCACGCCGTCGCTCGACCCCGTCCAGCTGGGCGCGTACTTCGCGCTGATCGAGGCCAGCAGCCTGCTGAAGCACGCGGTGGAGCAGCAGCTGCAGGACGCCGGAGGGCTCAGCTACGTGCAGTTCCAGCTCCTGGCGACCCTCGGCGACTCACCCGCCGGCAGTCGCCGGATGACAGACCTGGCCGACGGTGTCGTGTACAGCCGCAGCGGCCTGACCTACCAGGCGCAGACACTGGAGAAGCGCGGGCTGGTCACGCGCACACCGTCTGCCGAGGACGAGCGCAGCATCGTGGTCTCCCTCACCGACGACGGGCGGTCCGTGCTCGGGCGCGTGCTCTCCGGCCACGTCGCGCTGCTCGATGAGCTGCTGTTCGCCGCGCTGTCCCGCTCCGACGTCGAAGCGCTCGCCGACATCCTGGGCCGCGCGCGCGATCACATGCGTCAGACCCCGCCGCGGTCGGCGTCGCCGCGACGGCGCAGGAAGACCGCGAGCGGGGACTGAGCACCGCCGCTTCGCGGAGAGGACCGTCAGCCGCATCGGAGAAAATGGATGCATGGTTCGCGAGCGCAGTTGGCGGATGATCGACACGGTGCGACGGGCGATCCACGCGGATCCCTCGGATCGCACAGCGACCGAGGCGCTGCCCGTCATCGACGACCAGATGGCGCTGCGCGCCATGGACCTGGCGATGCGGGTGGCCGAGGTGATGCTCTCCGCGGGCGCGTCCGCCAAGGAGGTCGTGATCGCCGCGCTCGGGATCGCGCGCGCCTACGGGCTGCGCAGCGTGCACGTCGATGTGACCTTCAACTCGGTGTCCGTATCGGATCACCGGCACGGCGAGGACTGGCCGATCACCCTGATGCGCGTGGTGCGCTCGGCGGTTCCCGATCACTCGAAGCTGCAGGCCCTGCAGGCGCTCGTCCGCGACATCGACGACGGGCTCGAGCTCGGCGCCGCGCGCAGCCGCTTCCACGAGATCCGGCGCACACCGTTCCGCTACCGCCAGCCCATCGTGATCCTGTCGCAGGCGCTGCTCGCGGTCGGTGTCGGCATGATGTTCGGCGCCTCCCTGCAGATCCTCGCCGTCACGTTCGTTGCGGCGCTCGCCGTGGCGCTCACCCAGGCGGGGCTCGCGCGGCTGCAGGTGCCGCTGTTCTTCAGCCAGATCGCGGGCGCGTTCGTGCTCACGGCCGTGACGGTGCTCGTTGCGATGCTGGCGCGCATGGGCGTCGACCCCTTCTCGGACGTGAAGGCGACGATCGTCGTCTCCTCCGGCATCGTCCTCATGCTCGCCGGTCTCGCGGTCGTCGGGGCCGCGCAGGATGCGATCGACGGGTTCTCGCTCACCGCCGGCGGACGCATCCTCGAACTCACCGTGCAGACGCTCGGCGTGGTGCTGGGCATCCTCGTCGGGCTCGAGCTCGCCGGCACGCTGTCGATCGGCATGCAGCCGCCCAGTGAGCCGCTGCCGCTCGGGCCCCTCCCGGCGCAGTTCGCGGGCGCCGTGCTCGTCGCGGTCGCGGTCGCGGTGTTCAACGGCGCGGGCATCCGGATCGTGGTGGTCAGCGCGCTGCTCGGCATGATCGCGTGGGCGGGATTCGCGCTCGTGAGCGCCGCCAGCCTGGATCAGGCCTCCGCGAGCTTCGCGGGCGCGCTCGTGGCGAGCGTGGTCGGCGCCGTGATCGCGCACCGGCTGCACGTCCCGTCCGTCGCCGTCACGACGGCGGCCATCCTGCCGCTCGTTCCGGGAGCCGCGGTCTTCCGCGGGCTGCTCGGACTCGTCGAGGCCGGTGGGGAGGCCGAGCACGTCCTGTTCGCGACCTCGTCCCTCATCACGGCCGGGATGGTCGGCATCGCGCTCGCCGCGGGGGCAACGCTCGGGCTGTTCCTCGGGTCGCCGATCGGCCGCACGATCGGCGGCGCGGAGGCCCGCCGCCGGGCCGTGTCGCGCCCGACGGCCGGCGGCGCGAACGTCGTGATGCAGAAGCCGGCGGGCGGCCCTCGATTGCGCCCGACGCGCGTCCGGCGCTGAACCGCGGATACGGCTTCGGGTCGCGCACGGCGGTCCACCCGGCGTCGAGCGCGATCGCATGGAAGCGATCCACGTCTTCACGCGTGTCGACGGCGAACGCGAGGTGCTGCCATCCGACCCTTCCGTGCACGTGCGGACCCGTGCCCTCCTCGCGGGGAGGCATCAGGATGAACTCCGTCTCGCCCTCTCTCCACCACGACGCCGAGGCGTCCGCGTCGGTGCGCTCGAACCCGAGGGCGCGGAAGATCGGATCGAACTGCGCGACGCCGCGCGGGCGTCGTCGACGGTGATTCCGAGGTGATCGAAGACCGGCATGCGCGACATCCTAGGCTGGGAGGGTGTGGAGGCCGGGCGGCCCGTACGACGGCGTCCGAGCACCGCGCACAGCGCCACAAGCCGAGCCCGGAGGATCACCGATGACCGTCACCCACCATGTCCGCGTGCACCGCAGCGACGAGAATCTGGCCCGGGAGGAACAGCTCGCCTGGAAGATCGCGCAGGTCGCGGTCGATCCGGTGGCCGTCGACGCGGATGTCGCGGACATGATCATCAACCGGGTGATCGACAACGCGGCGGTCGCGGCGGCATCGCTGACACGGCGCCCGGTCGTGGCGGCGCGCCAGCAGGCGGAGGATCACCCCGTGTCCGTCGGGGGAGCGGGAGCCACCGTCTTCGGCTGCGCACTCGAGAAGCGCACGAGCCCCGAGTGGGCCGCCTGGGCGAACGGCGTGGCGGTGCGCGAGCTCGACTACCACGACACGTTCCTGGCCGCCGAGTACTCGCACCCGGGCGACAACATCCCGCCGATCCTCGCGGTCGCCCAGCACACCGGGCGCGACGGCGCCGCGCTGCTGCGCGGCCTCGCGACCGGGTACGAGATCCAGATCGACCTCGTGCGGGCGATCAGCCTGCACAAGCACAAGATCGATCACGTCGCGCACCTCGGCCCGTCGGCGGCCGCCGGCATCGGCACGCTGCTCGGACTGGACGCCGAGACGATCTACCAGGCCGTCGGGCAGGCGCTGCACACGACAACCGCGACGCGCCAGTCGCGCAAGGGCGAGATCTCGACGTGGAAGGCGCACGCGCCGGCGTTCGCCGGCAAGATGGCCGTCGAGGCCGTCGACCGCGCGATGCGCGGCGAGACCTCCCCGAGCCCCATCTACGAGGGCGAGGACGGCGTGATCGCCTGGCTGCTCGACGGCAAGGCTGCCGCTTACGACGTGCCGCTGCCGGGGGCGGGGGAGGCCAAGCGCGGCATCCTCGACTCCTACACGAAGGAGCACTCGGCCGAGTACCAGGCGCAGGCCTGGATCGACCTGGCCCGCCGGCTCGGCGGTGAGCGTCCCGAGCTGCGCGACCCCGCGAACGTCCGCTCGATCGTGCTGCACACGTCGCATCACACGCACTACGTGATCGGCTCGGGCGCGAACGACCCCCAGAAGTACGACCCCACCGCATCGCGGGAGACGCTGGATCACTCGATCCCCTACATCTTCACCGTCGCGCTGCAGGACGGCGCCTGGCACCATGTCGACTCGTACACCCCCGAGCGCGCCGGCCGCGCCGACACGGTGGAGCTGTGGGGCAAGGTCACCACGCAGGAGGACGCCGAGTGGACCCGCCGGTACCACTCGGCGGACCCGAACGAGAAGGCGTTCGGCGGCCGCGTGGAGATCACGCTCGCGGACGGCACGGTGGTCCAGGACGAGATCGCCGTCGCCGACGCGCACCCGCTCGGCGCCCGCCCGTTCGCTCGCGAGGACTACGTGCGCAAGTTCCGCCTGCTGGCGGAGCCGGTGCTCGAGCCCGCGGAGATCGAGCGCTTCCTGGACCTCGCGCAGCGCCTGCCCGAGCTGACGGCGGACGAGGTGCGGGAGCTGACCATCGTCGCGAAGCACGGCGTGATCGCGCCCGGCCCGAAGGGACTCTTCTGATGCTGTACTCGCAGGTGCCCGCGCACGAGAAGCGCCGCCTGTTCCGCGAGCGCCTGGTTTCCGGCGAGCTGCTCCGGCTCCCCGGCGCGTTCAACCCGCTCTCGGCGCGCTTGATCGAGCGCAAGGGATTCGAGGGCGTGTACGTCTCGGGTGCGGTGCTGTCGGCCGACCTGGGCCTTCCGGACATCGGGCTGACGACGCTGACCGAGGTCGCCGCGCGCGGGGGCCAGATCGCGCGGATGACCGATCTGCCGGCGCTGATCGACGCGGATACCGGCTTCGGCGAGCCCATGAACGTCGCGCGCACGATCCAGACGCTCGAGGACGCGGGCCTCGCCGGCGCGCACATCGAGGATCAGATCAACCCGAAGCGGTGCGGTCATCTCGACGGCAAGGCGGTCGTCGACGAATCCACGGCGACGAAGCGGATCCGGGCTGCTGTCGATGCCCGCCGGGACGCCGACTTCCTGATCATGGCGCGCACCGACATCCGCGCCGTCGACGGCCTCGAAGAGGCCGCGGACCGGGCCAAGGCGCTGGTCGACGCCGGGGCGGACGCGATCTTCCCCGAGGCGATGCGCTCGCTGGAGGAGTTCGCCGCGATCCGCGCGGCCGTCGACGTGCCGATCCTTGCGAACATGACCGAGTTCGGGAAGTCGGAGCTGTTCTCCGTCGACCAGCTGCGCGACGTGGGCGTGAACATCGTGATCTGGCCGGTCTCGCTGCTGCGGATCGCGATGGGCGCCGCCGATCGCGCGCTCGACACCCTGCTCGAGGAGGGCCACCTCACCTCGCAGCTTGGGCACATGCAGCACCGCGCCGACCTTTACGACCTGATCGACTACGAGGGCTACAACCACTTCGACACGTCGGTGTTCAACTTCGACGTGCGCCGGTGAACGTGAGGAGCATGATGAGCGACATCAAGAAGGGTCTCGCCGGTGTGATCGCCGACGAGACCGCGATCTCCAAGGTCAACCCCGAGACGAACACGCTGCTCTATCGCGGCTATCCGGTGCAGGAGCTCGCCGCGACGCAGCCGTTCGAGGCCGTCGCCTACCTGCTGTGGCATGGCGAGCTCCCGGACGAGTCCCAGCTCGCCGAGCTGCGCGCGACCGAGCGCCGCCACCGGCACCTGGCTCCCGAGGTGAAGGCCGTCGTCGACCTGCAACCGGCCTCGGCGCACCCGATGGATGAGCTGCGCACCGCCGTGAGCGCGCTCGGCGCGATGGACACGGCCGGCACCGACAACGTGCTGGAGGCCGTCGGAACGGCCGAGCAGAACCTCGAGCGCTCGATCCGCCTGTTCGCGGCGCTGCCGGCGCTGGTCGCCTACGGTCAGCGCCGTCGGCGCGGTCTCGACCCGATCGAGCCGCGCGACGACCTCGCGTACGCCGCGAACTTCCTCTGGATGACGTTCGGCGAGGATCCGGACGACGCGGTTGTCGACGCGTTCAACCGGTCGATGATCCTGTACGCCGAGCACTCCTTCAACGCCTCGACGTTCACCGCCCGCGTCATCACATCGACGCTGAGCGACCTGTACTCGGCCGTGGTGGGCGCCATCGGCGCGCTGAAGGGCCCGCTGCACGGCGGCGCCAACGAGGCCGTTCTGCACATCCTCGAGGAGATCGGCTCAGCCGCCGAGGTGGGTGCCTGGCTGGACGCCGCGCTCGCCGAGAAGCGCAAGATCATGGGGTTCGGCCACCGCGTCTACAAGCGCGGCGACTCGCGCGTGCCGACGATGAAGGCCGCGCTCGACTCTCTCGTGGCGCACTACGACCGTCCCGACGTCGCCGAGCTGTACGAGACGCTCGAGCGGGAGTTCGTCGCGCGCAAGGGCATCTACCCGAACCTCGACTACCCGTCCGGTCCGGCGTACAACCTCATCGGCTTCGACACCGTCACGTTCACGCCGCTGTTCGTTGCCGCGCGCATCACCGGGTGGACCGCGCACATCATGGAGCAGCAGGCCTCGAACGCGCTGATCCGCCCCCTGTCGGCGTACAGCGGCCCGGATGAGCGCCACGTCGAGGGCTACGTGCCGGACGAGGCCGCGGCCGAGGTCGCCGAGCGGCCCGAGGAGCCGGTCGGCTGACACGCAACCGCGCCGGCCCGATCGGGCCGGCGCGGGATCGCGGTTCAGCCCGCGTCGCGATGGTCAGTCGTCGGAGACCGTGACGGTCACCTCGATGTTGCCGCGCGTGGCGTTCGAGTACGGGCACATCTGGTGCGCCGCATCGGCGAGCTCCTGCGCCGTCGCGTGGTCGAGCTCCGGGATGATGACCTCGAGGTTCACCGCGAGCTGGAAGCCGCCGCCCTCGTTCGGGCCGATCGAGACGCGGGAACCCACAGAGGAGCCGTCGATCCCGATCTTGCGGCCGCGTGCGGCGGCCTGCAGCGCCGAGTGGAAGCATGCCGCGTAGCCGGCGGCGAACAGCTGCTCGGGGTTGGCGCCCACGCCGGATCCGCCCATCTCCTTGGGCACGGCGAGGTCGAAAGCGAGATCCGAACCGGCGACGGCGACGCGGCCGTCACGTCCGGCGCCGGTGGCGAGAGCTTCGGTCGAATAGAGAGCATCCATGTCTGCGACCCTAGGCGGGCCCCGGCGGGGCGCGGGCCGCCGGGAGAGGATCGGGCGGGCGCCGTTCCGTCTTCCGTGTCGGCGGCCAGGCCCGTCCCATGCGTGACCCCGATCGCAGGGCTGCGCCGATCGCCGGGATGAGGCATCCTGCGGATATGGACCCCCGCCAGTCGAACCAGGAGCTCGGTCATGGTGCTGCAGGACCCCGGATGGCCGCATTCTCACGGATGGGGGCCCACGCGCAACGTGCTCGTCCCTCGACGATCGTTCAGCTAGCATGTAACTAGCCAGGCTAGTAATACACCGGGAGAATCACGTGAGCGACCCAACCGAACGCGTCGTCCTGCTGGACGAGCGCGGAGATCCGTGCGGTGTCGCCCTGAAGGACACGGTGCACGATGCGCGGACCGCGCTGCACCTGGCGTTCTCGTGCCATGTGCGGGACACACACGGACGGATCCTGTTGACGCGGCGCGCCCTGACGAAGCGCACGTGGCCCGGCACGTGGACGAATGCCTTCTGCGGCCACCCGCAGCCCTTCGAGCCGATTCCCGAGGCGGTGGAGCGGCGAGCCGACCAGGAGCTCGGGCTTGAGCTGCGCGACCTGCGGCTCGTGCTGCCCGACTTCCGCTATCGCGCGGTCGACGCGTCCGGCGTGGTCGAGAACGAGATCTGCCCTGTGTACACCGCCGAGGCGGTGGGGGACCCCGTTCTCGACCCGGACGAGGCTATGGATGCGGCATGGATCGAGCCCGCGCGGCTCGCCGCGGCGCTCGAGGCGGCGCCGTGGGCCTTCAGCCCCTGGCTGGTGCTGCAGGCCCGCGAGATGTCGGACGCGGGGGGCGCGATCTCGGCGGCCGCGTGGGCGGAGGCGCGCGCGTGAGCACTCACGAGGCGCCCGCGAGCACGCGCGAGGCGCTCAGCGCCACGCCCGCGGGTTCCGCGGACACGCACCGGGCGCCCGTCGAGCACCTCGTGGACGCGGTGATCGAGGACTACTTCGCGAGCCGCATCGCCCGCGCGCAGGCGCTGGGGGAGCACGCGGGCCTGCTCTGGCAGCGCGCCGCGGCCTCCGCGCGCGGCGGGAAGCGCCTGCGGCCACGGCTGGTCGTGCTCGCGCACGACGCGCTGGGCGGTCGCGACCACGCATCGGCCGCGGTGGTCGCCGCCGCGTTCGAGGTGCTGCACAGTGCGCTGCTGCTGCACGACGACGTCCTGGACGGCGACCTCGTGCGGCGAGGGCGGCCCAACCTGGCGGGCGAGTTCGCCGGATCGGCCATCGAGGCGGGCGCCCGCCCCGTGAACGCCACCGCGTGGGGCGCGGCATCCGGCCTCCTCGCCGGCGACCTGCTGCTCAGCGGCGTGCACGCGCTGATCGCCCGCATCGACAGCCCGGCGCGGGCGCAGCTCAACGAGATCGTCGACGACGCGGTCTTCCTGACGGCCGCCGGCGAGCATGCCGACGTGGGCTTCGCTCTCGGCGTGATGCCCGCCGAGAGCGGCGCCATCCGGCGCATGATGGAGCAGAAGACCGCGACCTACTCCTTCGCAGCGCCCCTGCGCGCGGGCGCCGTGCTCGCGGGAGCAGACCCCGCGACCGCCGACGACCTCTGGCGCATCGGCACGGGCCTCGGAGTGCTCTATCAACTCCGCGACGACGTGCTCGGCGTCTTCGGCGCCGAGGAGCGCACGGGAAAGAGCGCCACGGGGGACCTCCGCGAGGGCAAGCGCACGCTGCTGATCGCCTTCGCGGAGCGCGAGGATGTCTGGCGCGAGGTCGCTCACCTGTTCGGCGTGCGCTCGCTCGCGCCGCAGGACGCCGAGCGACTGCGCGCCGCGCTCGTCGAGTGCGGCGCGGTGGCCGCCGTGGAGGCGCTCATCGCCGAGCAGCTGTCGCATGTCGAGCGCGACATCGACGGCGCCGGCCTGCCGGAGGGCCTCCGCCGCGAGCTGCGGGAGATCGCGGGGATGTGCGTGGAGCGCGACGCATGACGCGCCCGTCCGGCCTCGAGCTGTACACCCGTACGGCGCACAGCTCGTCGGCGCGCGTCATCAGCGCCTACTCGACGTCGTTCGGGCTCGCGAGCCGTCTGCTTCCCCGCGACGTGCGCGGTCGCATCGCCGACGTCTACGCCCTCGTGCGCGTCGCCGATGAGATCGTCGACGGCCCCGCATCGGAGGCGGGCCTCGCCGCGCCCGACTGTCGCGCGCTGCTCGACGAGCTGGAGCAGGAGACGATCCGCGCCCTCGCACGCGGCTTCAGCGGGAATCTCGTCGTGCACGCCTTCGCGGTCACGGCGCGTGAGACCGGCATCGGCGAGGAGCTGCTGCGCCCGTTCTTCGCGTCCATGCGGGCGGATGCCGACGGCACGTCGACGTTCGATCCCGATGCCTACCGCACCTACATCCACGGTTCCGCCGAGGTCGTGGGCTCGATGTGCCTGCGGGTCTTCGCCCGGGAAGGTGCGGGCGTGCGCATCGACGACGAGCTCGAGGAGGGCGCGCGGCGCCTGGGAGCCGCGTTCCAGAAGGTGAACTTCCTGAGGGACCTGCGCGACGACGTCGAGCGCCTCGGGCGCGTCTACCTGCCGGGCGTCGACCCGGGACATTTCACGGAGAAGGACAAGGATCGGTTCGTGCAGGAGATCGATGACGACCTCGCGGTCGCGCGGCGCGCGATCGTGCGGCTCCCCCCGGGCTCGCGGCGCGCGACCGCAGCGGCCGCGGCCCTGTTCGGCGAGCTGAACGACCGCGTGCGCAGGACGCCCGCCGAGGAGCTGCGCCGTCGCCGCGTCTCCGTGCCGGCGCACACGAAGGTCAGCCTGCTGGCGCGCGCGGCTCTCGGGCGGGTGCCGGCGTGACCGCGCGGCAGCGCGTGGTCGTGATCGGCGGAGGCATCTCGGGCCTCGCCACCGCGGCGCTCGTGGCCCGCGAGGGCGCCGACGTGACCCTCATCGAGGCGCGCGACGAGCTCGGGGGACGCGCGGGACGGTGGTCGGCGGAGGGATTCACGTTCGACACCGGACCCTCCTGGTATCTCATGCCGGAGGTGTTCGACCACTTCTTCCGCCTGCTCGGCACCTCGTCGGCCGAGCAGCTCGACCTCGTTCCGCTCGATCCCGCGTACCGCGTCTACTTCGAGGGCCAGGCGGACGCCTTCGACCTGCCCGCGTCCGGAGCGCGCGATGCGCTCGTGTCGCTGGACCCCGGGGCGGCGGACCGGATCGACGCCTACCTCGCCTCCGCGGCGGAGACGTACGACCTCGCGACGTCGCGGTTCCTCTACAGCACCTTCGCGTCGCTGCGCCCGTTCCTCGGGCGGGACACCCTGGCTCGGCTGCCGCTGCTGTCGCGCCTGCTCGCCGAGCCGCTGGACAAGTTCATCCGCCGGCACTCCCGGGATCTGCGCGTGCAGCAGGTGCTCGGCTATCCCGCGGTGTTCCTCGGCACGTCCCCGGCCGCGGCGCCCAGCATGTACCACCTCATGAGCCACCTCGACATCGGGCAGGGCGTGCTCTACCCGCGGGGCGGATTCGGGGCCGTGATCGAGGCGATCGCCCGGCTCGCCGCGCAGCAGGGCGCGCAGCTGCGCACCGGCACGCGCGCGCGACGGATCACCGTCGACGGCCGCACCGTGACCGGTGTCGAGGTCGAGAGCGCCGACGGCGGCGTCGAGCACCTCGCGGCGGACGTCGTCGTGTCGAGCGCCGACCTGCACGAGACCGAGCGGCGGCTGCTCGCCCCTGCGCACCGGGCGCGATCGGACGCGTGGTGGGCATCGCGCGACCCGGGTCCCGGCGCGGTGCTCGCCCTGCTCGGTGTGCGCGGATCCCTGCCGGAGCTCGCGCATCACACGCTGTTCTTCACGCGCGAGTGGGAGCAGGGCTTCGACGCGATCTACGGCAAGAATCCGCACATCCCGGATCCCGCGTCGATCTATGTCTGTCGCCCGAGCGCGACCGACGACGTCGCTCCAGAGGGGCACGAGAACCTGTTCGTGCTCATCCCCGTGCCCGCCGATCCGGGCATCGGCGACGGCGGTCGCGACGGCGACGGCAGCCCGGCGGTGGAGCGGGCGGTCGACGCCGCGATCGGCCAGATCTCGACCTGGGCCGGCATCCCCGACCTCGCCGACCGCATCGTCGTGCGACGCAGCATCGGCCCCGCCGACTTCGAGCGGGACTTCGGCGCGTGGCGCGGGGGAGCGCTCGGGCCCGCGCACACCCTGCGGCAGAGCGCCGTCCTGCGCGGCACGAACGCCTCGCCGCGCGTGCGCGGGCTGCTGTACGCGGGCGCCACCACGATCCCCGGGATCGGCCTGCCCATGTGCCTGATCAGCGCGGAGCTCGTGCTGAAGCGCCTGCGCGGCGACCGTTCTGCGGGCCCCCTGGAGGAGCCGTGAGCATCGTCTATCTCGCGTGCCTGCTGGTCTCGCTGGCGGGCGTCCTGGCCCTCGATCTGCGGCACCGGCTGTTCCTCGGCCGCGCACCGGGACCGGCGCTGCTGGTGCTCGGCATCGGTCTCGCCTTCTTCCTGGCGTGGGATCTCCTCGGCATCGGCCTGGGGATCTTCTTCCGCGCCGAGACGCCGTTCATGACGGGCATCCTGCTCGCGCCCGAGCTGCCGATCGAGGAGCCCGTGTTCCTGCTGTTCCTGTGCGAGCTGACGATGGTGCTCGCGTGCGGCGCGGAGCGCTGGCTCGGGCGTGGAAGGACGGGGCGCGCATGACGTACCTCGGACTGTGCGCGGCCTTCCTTGCGGTCGCGGTCGTCACCTCGGTGCTGCTGCGGCGCGGCGCTCGCCGCGCCGCCACCGACGCCGCGGGCGCGCCGGGGACGATCTCGCTCACGGCGCTTTCCATCGCCGCGGCGGCGCTCATCGTGCTCACCGCGGTGTTCGACAACGTCATGATCGCGGCGGGCCTGTTCGCGTACGCCGACGCGCACATCTCCGGCATCCGGATCGGTGCGGCGCCGATCGAGGACTTCGCCTACCCGCTCGCGTCGGTCATCCTGCTGCCGGCGGTCTGGGCGCGTCTCATCGTCGCGCGGGAGACGAGGAGCCGCCGTGATCCGTGACCTCTTCGTGGCCTCGCGCCCGCTCAGCTGGATCAACACGGCCTTTCCGTTCGCGGCCGCGTACCTGCTCGCGACGAGGGAGGTCGACGCCGCCCTGATCGTGGGCACGCTGTTCTTCCTCATCCCGTACAACCTCGCGATGTACGGCGTGAACGACGTGTTCGACTACGCCTCCGACCTCGCCAACCCGCGAAAGGGCGGGGTGGAGGGAGCGCTGCTGCCGCCGGAGCGGCATCGCGGCGTCCTCGTCGCCTCGACCGTCGCGTGCCTTCCGTTCGTCGTGCTGCTCGTGGCGTGGGGATCGCCGCTGTCCTGGCTCGTGCTCGCCGTCAGCCTCTTCGCCGTACTCGCGTACTCGGCGCCGCCGTTCCGTTTCAAGGAGGTGCCGATGCTCGACTCGGTCACCTCCAGCGTGCACTTCGTGAGCCCCGCGGTGTACGGCGTCGTGCTCGGCGGCGGGACGTTCGACGCGCCGCTGGTCGCGGTGCTCGCGGCGTTCTTCCTGTGGGGCGTCGCGAGCCACGCGTTCGGGGCCGTGCAGGATGTCGTTCCCGACCGCGAGGCCGGCATCGCCTCGATCGCCACCGCCCTCGGCGCCGCGCGCACCGTGCTGCTCGCGCTCGTCGCCTGGACCGCGGCCGGGCTGCTCATGCTGACCACCGGATTCCCGGGCGCATGGGCCGCGCTGCTCGCGATCCCGTACCTTCTCGCCGCCGCACCCTACGCGCGTGTCTCCGACGGGGACTCAGCGCGCGCCAATCGTGGTTGGCGACACTTCCTATGGATCAACTACGCATGCGGCTTCGTCGTGACGATGCTGCTGATCGTTCATGCCATCCGCACCGCCTGACATCCGCCCCTCGACCATGGAGCCCGATATGGAATCGACCGACACCGAAACCGTCCCCTTCGCCTCGCCCGCCTCGGCATCGGGAGCGCCCTTCGTCACCGAGCCGCAGCGTTACGACGGCATCCTGCTGGCCGGTTTCGGCGGTCCCGAGGGGCAGGAGGACGTGATCCCCTTCCTGCGCAACGTCACGCGGGGCCGGGGGATCCCGGATGAGCGTCTCGAGGAGGTCGCCCACCACTACCGGCACTTCGGCGGCGTGAGCCCCATCAACGCGCAGAATCGAGCGCTCAAGCAGGCGCTGGAAACCGAGCTGGCCCGACGTGGCATGGACCTGCCCGTGTACTGGGGCAACCGCAACTGGGGGCCGTACCTCGAGGACGCCGTCACCGAGGCGGCCGAGGACGGCAAGACCCGGCTGCTGGCGTTCGCCACGAGCGCCTACAGCTCGTTCTCGAGCTGCCGCCAGTACCGCGAGGACTTCGCGCGCGTGCTGACCTCGACCGGACTCGAGGGCACCGTCACGATCGACAAGATCCGGCAGTTCTTCGACCACCCCGGTTTCGTGGACGCGTTCGTCCCGGGGGTGGTGGAAGCGGTCAACGAGCTGTGGCGAGCCGGTGAGGCCGCGCCGCGCGTGCTGTTCACGACGCACAGCATCCCCACCGAGGACGCTCGCCGGTCCGGACCGCGCGACCTCGACCTGGGCGAGGGAGGCGCGTACGAGGCACAGCACCGCGCCGTCGCCGAGGCCGTGATGCAGCGCGCGGCGGAACGGGACGCGCGGATGGCGGACGTCGCGTGGGAGCTCGTGTACCAGTCGCGGTCGGGTCCTGCCTCGCAGCCCTGGCTGGAGCCCGACATCTGCGATCGCATCGCGGAGCTGCCCGGCGAGGGCGTCTCGTCCGTCGCGATCGTCCCGGTCGGCTTCGTGAGCGACCACATGGAGGTCATGTGGGACCTGGACAACGAGGCGCTGGAGGCGGCCGCGGAGGCCGGGCTCCGCGCGATCCGGACGCCCACGCCCGGCGTCGATCCCGTCTACGTCTCGGGGATCATCGACCTCGTCGAGGAGCGGATGGCGGCAGTGCCGCCGGCGGACCGCCCGCACGTGACGGAGCTGGGCCCGTGGTTCGACGTCTGCCGCCCCGCGTGCTGCGAGAACGTGCGCGCCGGCTTCAAGCCTGCCGCGGCGGGACTCGCGCCGTGAGTCAGGGGCTCTCCTCCGCAGCGAGCGAGCTCAGCACGCCCACCGGTGCGGAGGAGAGCCTGCGTGCGGTGCCGCGCCCGGATGGGCAGGCGCCGCGCGTGCTGGTGCTCGGGGCGACGGGCTACCTGGGCGGGCGGCTCGTGCCGCGGCTGCTGCACGGAGGGTACCGGGTGCGCGTCCTGGTGCGCTCGGGCCGCCGCGCGGCGGCCCTGCCGTGGGCGGGCGACGTGGAGGTCGTGACGGGTGACGCCACGGATCCCGACGCGATGGATCGTTCCATGGCCGACGTGGACGTCGTCCACTACCTCGTGCACTCCATGACGAGCGGGTCCGATTTCGCGGTCACTGACCGCATCATCGCCGAGAACGTCGCCCGTCAGGCGGCTGCGCACGGCGTCGGGCGCATCGTGTACCTCGGCGGGCTGCATCCCGAGGGCGTGCGCCTGTCGGCGCACCTCGCCTCGCGGAAGGAGGTCGGGGAGATCCTCCTGGCCTCGGGAGCGCCGACCCTCGTGCTGCGTGCGGGAGTGGTGATCGGATCCGGGTCCGCGTCCTTCGAGATGGTCCGTCACCTCACCGACGTCCTGCCGTACATGCCCGCACCGAAGTGGGTGCGCAACGAGATCCAGCCGATCGCGGTGCGCGACGTGCTGCACTACCTGCTGGCCGCCGCGCGCGTGGACCCGGGCGTCAACCGTGCCGTGGACATCGGAGGGCCGGACGTGCTGCGCTACGGCCAGATGATGAACGGCTACGCGCTGGAGGCGGGTCTTCCGCAGCGCGGCATCGCGGCGCTGCCGGTGCTGACGCCGCGGCTGGCCTCGCTGTGGGTGGGGCTGGTGACGCCGGTTCCGCGTCAGATCGCCCGGCCTCTCGTCGAATCGCTGCAGCACCCGTGCGTCATGAGGGATTACGCGATCGACGCGATCATCCCGCCGCCGCCCGCCGGGCTGACGGGGTACCGCGAGTCGGTGCGGCTCGCGCTGTCCCGCATCGAGATCGACCAGGTCGAGACCAGCTGGGTCGATGCGACCGTGGCGCGGGCGCCGAGCGACCCGCTGCCGAGCGACCCTGCGTGGGCAGGACGCACCGTCTTCACCGATCGCCGCTCGCGCCGGACGACCGCCGACCGCGATGCCGTGTGGGCGGTCATCACGCAGATCGGCGGGACCAACGGGTGGTACTCGGCGCCCGCGCTGTGGGCCGTGCGGGGCTGGCTCGACCGGGTGACCGGTGGGGTCGGACTGCAGCGCGGACGCCGGACCCGCGGGCGGCTGTCCGAGGGAGACGCGATCGACCTCTGGCGCGTCGAGGCGCTCGAGCCCGGACGGCTGCTGCGCCTGCGCGCCGAGATGTGGACGCCCGGCAGCGCGTGGCTCGAACTCGCTGTCGACGACGCTCCCGAGGGCGCCGAGTACCGGCAGCGCGCGGTGTTCTTCCCGCGCGGGCTCACCGGCCGGCTCTACTGGCTGGCGATGCTGCCCTTCCACGGCTTCATCTTCAGCGGTATGGTCAGCCGAATCGTCGCCACCGCCGAGAACCGCGCGGGGGACGCGCCCGCCGGCTGAGAGCGACGTCGTCGCGCGTCAGGACAGATCCGCGATCAGGTCGGGGAACAGATCGGCGATCTCCCGCGCAAGATAGCCGACGCCGCGGCGGCCGCGCGCGAGCTGGTCACCGGCCGAGGCGTGCAGATAGGTGGCCCACACGGCCGCGACGGGGGCGGACGCGCCTCGTGCCGCGAGGCCCGCGATCGCGCCGGCGAGCACGTCTCCGCTGCCCGAGGTTCCGAGGCCGGGACCGCCCGCGCGGATCCGCCAGGCGGATCCGTCCGCGTCCGTGACGAGCGCCTGCGTCGCGACCGCAGCCCCGTAGGTGCGCGACACCTCGCGCGCGGCGCGGCGGATGTCGGAGGGTCGGTCCGCCGCCACGTCTCCGCCACCGAGCAGCACCCCGAGCTCTGTCGGGCTCGGCGTCAGGATGAGCCGCCCGCGCAGCGGCGCGACGAGCGATCGGTGCTCGGCGACCGCCGCGAGAGCGAAGGCGTCGAGCACGAACGTGGCATCCTCGGGTGCCTCCTCGCCGAGCGCCCTGACGAGCTGGACGGCGGACTCCACGTCGTCCAGCCCCGGTCCGATGAGCACGGCCCGCGCCGAGCTCAGCGACGACAGCACCGCCGTGTAGGCATCCGGGCGCACGGAGCCGTCATCCGTCTCCGGCAGGGCGATCACGCCGGCCTCCGGTACGCCGACACCGAGCGCGGGCGCCACCGAGCGCGCGACGCCCAGCGTGATCCGGCCCGCGCCCACGCGCAGCGCCGCCACCCCGGCGAGGGCCACCGCGCCGGGACTCCTGGCAGCGCCGCCGATCACGAGCACCGTGCCGCGGTCGTACTTCGATTCCCCGGGATCCGGCAGGACCCACCGCCGCAGGCTCCGGCGGCTGATCGTCCTAGTCTGCAGCGGCACGGGATTCCTCCTCGGCGTCTTCGGGCCGGCCGGGGTCGATCTCGTCGTGGTGAGGCGCGACGTCCCTCCTGCCCGTGTGCAGCGTCGTCGGCACGCCGTGCCGATCGAGGTGCGAGACGTCGCCGACCACCGCGGCTCGCCAGGGCTGCCCGGGACGAGGATCCGCCTCGAGGACGGTCACCGACGCGTTCGGCGCCGGCTCCTCGACCGCCGCGCTCAGCACGCGCTGCTCGTCCCAGTCCTCGAGCACGTAGCGGATGAGCTGGACGATCGCCTCGTGCGCGAACACGACGCCGGTCGTGGCGGGAGAGGCCTTCGCATCCGCGAGGAAGGAACGCAACCGGAGGGCGACATCCGCCCACGACTCACCGCCGGGCGGGCGGTAGTAGAACTTGCCCAGGTGGGCGCGGCGCTCCGCCTCGGCCTCGTAGCGCGCGCTCACGCCGTGCGACGTGAGGTGGTCGAGCACGCCCAGCTCGCGGTCACGCAATCGCTCGTCGAGCCGTGGCCCGCCGGGCAGGCCTGCGGCTACGAGGGCGAGCCGGCCCGTGTGCGCGGCCCGACGGTACGTGGAGGCCCACACCGCGGCGTCCGCTCCGACACCGTGTGACGGCAGCGCGGCACCCAGTGCGCGTGCCTGCGCTTCGCCCGTGTCGGAGAGCGGCGTATCGGCATCGCGGAACGGCAGGTCGATGACCTGGTCACCCGCCAGTTCGGCGGCGGTCGCCGCCTCGTTGCCGACGCTCTCACCGTGACGGACGATCACGAGTCGCTCGAGTCCCATCGTCCGAGCGTAACCACGGCTGCCGGCGGCCCGACAAGGGTTGACAGCAGCCGGTGCCGCCCGTGTCCGCCGCGCCGGTGAGACGGGGGTGGTGGCAGCGCGAAGGAGGCGCTGCAGGCTTCGTTGCGCGAGCGTCGGCGGGGCGATGAGGTCGCTGTGCGCCCCGTCGGAGTGCCTCGATCGCGCGGACGCGAGAGGCCGGGATCCGCCCGCATCTCCAGGATACCGAAGGGGTGGGGTCTTGCCGCAAGGCCCCGGTCAGGGCGCAGAATGGCGGTTCCCCTCACCACCGGAGCCGCCGTGTTGCACGCCCACAGCACCCACCCGTTCCTCCTCGACGCGCATCCTGGGAAGGCCGACCCCGCGCTCATCGCGCCCGACGTCGCGCAGTTCGCGCGGATCGAGGCGAGCCTCGCGCGCCGGATCTCCGACCTCGAGACGCGCCTCGACGCTCAGCGCCGTGCGCCCGCCGGCCGCGGGCAGGCGGCACTCGAGCGCGACCTGGAGATCCATCGCCTGACCGCCCGACTGCGAATGCTGCGCCGCTTCGGTCTCGATCTGTGTCTCGGCCGTGTCGTCGGCGAGGGCGGTGTCCTCTACATCGGCCGTCTCGCGCTGATGGACGAGACGGGCGAGCCGCTGCTCGTCGACTGGCGCGCGCCCGCCGCCGAGCCCTTCTTCGGGGCGACGCACGCCGATCCGATGGGGCTCACCAGCCGGCGCCGTTATCGCTGGCACGAGGGGCGCGTCACCGACTACTGGGACGAGGCGTTCACGGCCGAGGGGCTCGCGGAGATCACGGAAGCGGGAGGTGCCGCGCTCGACGATCATTCGGCGTTCATCGCGACCCTCGGCGCCAGTCGTTCGCCCCGCATGCGGGACGTGCTGGGCACGATCCAGGCGGATCAGGATGCGATCATCCGCGCCGGATCGCGCGGGACGCTCGTGGTCGACGGCGGGCCGGGTACGGGCAAGACCGTCGTCGCGCTGCACCGCACGGCCTATCTGCTCTACGCCGACCCGCGGCTGCAGGAGGGGCGCGGCGGCGTTCTGTTCGTCGGTCCGTCGCACACCTACACCGACTACGTCGCCGACATCCTCCCCAGGCTCGGGGAGGAGGGGGTGCGCATCGCGACGCTGCCAGACCTGGTTGCGGAGGGCGCGACGGCTGTGGAGGAGGCGGACGCCGAGGTGTCACGCCTCAAGGCGGACGGCCGGATGACCGCGGCGGTCGACGCGGCCGTGCGGCTGCGCGAGCGCCCACCGAAGCGTGAGGCGATCGTCGACACGGCATGGGGCGAGATGCGGGTCCGCGTGGCCGAGTGGGAGGAGGCGTTCGGGGCGATCGAGCCGGCCGCCACCCACAACGAGGCCCGGGAGCAGGCATGGAACGCGCTCCTGCGGATCCTGGTGGATCGGGTGCATGCGGCACCGCGCGGCGGGCACGTCTCGGGGGAGGACGACGGCCGGGGCGGTGCCGGGCCCGACGATCGCTGGGCGGGCGAAGGCTGGGGGGACGCCGGCACGACCGCCTGGGATGACGAGCGTCGCGCGGAGGCCCGTGCCGACCAGGACGACGATCAGTTCGACGCGTACGGCCTCGCAGAGGACGGCGAAGAGGAGATCCGCCGCGCCCTGGCCGAGAGCGACGGACTGCGCGCGGCGTTCGATGCGGCGTGGCCGCTGCTGGACCCGGTCGCTCTCGTGCGGGCGCTGTGGACGGACGCGGCGCTGCTGCGACGCTGCGCGCCCTGGCTCGCCGACGCCGAGGTCGCACTCCTGCAGCGCCCCGCCGATGCCCCGTGGACGCGGCCGGACCTGCCGCTGCTCGACGCGGCACGGCTGCGGACGGGCGATCCCGACACCGCCATCCGTCGTCGTCGCGCCGAGGCTGAGGCGGCCGCCGAGCGCGCCAGGATGGACGACGTCGTCGCCGATCTGATCGCGACCGACGACTCCGACCTCCGGGTCATGGCGATGCTGCGCGGGCAGGATCTGCGCAGCACCCTCGGAGCGTCGGCGTCGCCCGCGGCGAGGGACGACGAGCTGGCGGGACCGTTCGCGCACATCGTCGTGGACGAGGCGCAGGAGCTCACGGCCGCCGAATGGCAGATGCTGCTGCGCCGCAATCCGGCACGCAGCTTCACGGTCGTCGGAGACCGCGCGCAGGCTCGGCACGGCTTCGCCGAGTCCTGGCGCGACCGGCTCGCGACCGTCGGCCTGCGGGATGTGACGCTCGCGGCGCTGACGGTCAACTACCGCACGCCGGAGGAGGTCATGGCCGAAGCGGCACCGGTCATCCGGGCGGCGATTCCCGGCGCGAACGTGCCCACCTCGATCCGGCGCAGCGGGATACCGGTGCGCCACGCCGGGGTCCGCACGCGCGACGAGATCCTCGCGTCGTGGGCCGCGGCCCATGACGAAGGCGTCGCATGCGTGATCGGCGATCCGTCGTTCGCCGACACGGCGCGGATCCGCTCGCTGTCGCCGGCACGGGCGAAGGGTCTCGAGTTCGATCTCGTCGTGATCGTGGATCCCCAGTCGTGGGGAGGCGGCATCGAGGGAGCCGTCGACCGTTACGTGGCGATGACGCGAGCGACGCGCGAGCTCGTGGTCCTGACCTCCTAGCGCGGCAGCGGCGTTCGCGCAATGCCCTGTGGCGGGAAGCGCACATGTCGGTTCACTGGATGCACCGAAGGGGAAACCCGAAAGGAGCACAGCCATGAGCACTCCCATCGATCGAGACGACGCGGATCGCAACCGAGGCAACCGCGAGCACGACACAGGCGTGACCACGGGCCACTCCTCGCCGGACCTCGACGCCGGGCGCGGCAGCGACGAGCCGACGGTCGTCCACGATGCCGCACCCGTCGACGACCGTTCAACGAGCGGCGCGCTCCGGGCGGACCAGCGCGCGGGTGGCGACGACGACCGCCAGGTCGTGCAGCGCGACTTCGTGGACCGTGACTATGTCGCGACGGGGCCGACGGGCCGCGGCCAGATCGTCGGCGACCACGGTGACCAGGGCGGCCAGGGCGGTGGCGCCGATAGGGACGAGAGGCTCGCCGAGGACCGCGACCGGGCGTACAAGCAGGGCGTGGCCGACGCGGAGCGGGATCGCGACCGCGACCGCGAGGGCGACGCTCATCGCGACCGTGACCGCGACAGCGACGGCGCGATGGACCGGGATCGTGACGCCACCGCCGCCGCCCCGGTGGCAGGCGCCGTCTCGCCCGAGGCGGCGCGTGATGCGCGGCACGAGGTGGTCGAGCGCGAGAAGCAGGAGTTCGGCGGGATGAAGTTCGGCTCGGCCTTCTTCGGCTGGCTGAGCGCCATGGGCATGACGGTGCTGCTGACCGCGCTCGTCGCCGGCGCGGGAGCCGCCCTGGGCCTCGGGGCGCAGGTCGACCCCGAGCAGGCCGCGCAGGAGAACGCCGACACGATCGGCATCGCCGGTGCGATCGCCGTGCTCGTGATCCTGCTGATCGCGTACTACTGCGGTGGCTACGTCGCGGGCCGCATGGCGCGCTTCAGCGGCGCGAAGCAGGGCATCGCCGTGTGGCTCTGGGCGATCATCATCGCGATCGTGGTCGCGATCATCGCCGCGATCGGCGGCGCGCAGTGGAACATCCTCGCGAACATCAACACGTTCCCGCGTCTGCCGTTCAGCGAGGGTGAGCTGACGACCGCCGGCATCATCACGGCCGTCGGAGCGCTGCTCGTCAGCCTCCTCGGCGCCGTGCTCGGCGGCCTCGCCGGCATGCGCTACCACCGCAAGGTCGACCGGGTCGGCTTCGGCCGCTGACCCGGCCCTCTCACACGGCGCCGCCGTGCTCGGTCACCGACCGGCGCGGCGGCGTCGTCACGTCCGCCCCGGACCGCTCGCGCGACGGGCAGAATACCTCTCAGACAGCGGGAGGTCAGGATGACGAACATGAGCACGATCGGCGCGGCTCGGCCGTCGGGGGCGCGCGGGGCGAAGGAGTCGATCGCGTCGTGGATCCAGAACATGGGGCAGACCCGGATGGGCGCGCTGCTGCTGGTGATCGCGACGATCGTGGCCATCCTGTGGGCGAACGCGTTCGGCGATCTGTACCGCGACTTCTGGGAGACCCACTTCACGATCGGCGTGGGTGATCTGCACCTCGACTTCACGCTGCACGCCCTCGTGAACGACGCGCTCATGGCGGTGTTCTTCTTCACGGTCGGGCTCGAGGTGCGGCGCGAGTTCGCGATCGGCGAGCTCACCGACTGGTCCCGCGCGATGGTCCCGGTCGTCGCGGCGGTCGTGGGCCTGGCCGTTCCCGCGCTCGTCTACGTCGCCATCACGGCAGGGACGGGGCAGGAGCACGCGTGGGGGGTCGTGATCTCCACCGACACTGCGTTCCTCGTCGGCGCGCTCGCGCTGATAGGTCCGCGCGTCCCCGGGCGGCTGCGGGTCTTCCTTCTCACGCTCGCGGTCGTGGACGACATCGGCGCGCTCAGCATCATCGCGCTCGTCTACACCGAGAGCTTCGACCCGATGCCGCTGATCATCGCCGCGGTGGGCCTCGCCGCGATCTACTTCACGCGCTACCTGCCGAACGGCCGCGGACCCGTGTACGCGACCCTCGCGATCGTCGTGTGGCTGGCGTTCCTCGCGTCCGGCGTGCACCCGACCCTTGCGGGCGTCACGATCGCGCTGCTCGTGCCGGTCTACCGGCCGAACCGCCGCGACATCGAGCATGCGCTCGACCTCGCGCGCACGTTCCGGCAGTCGCCGAACACCGAGTATGCGCGCGCGGCGGCGAACAGCCTGCGCGAGTCGATCTCGATCAACGAGCGGCTGCAGAGCGCGTGGGGTCCGTACGTCGCCTACGCCGTGCTGCCGCTGTTCGCCCTGGCGAACGCCGGCGTGCGGCTGGACGGCGAGATCCTGGCGGCCGCCGTGCGCTCGCCCGTCGCGTGGGGCATCGTGATCGCGCTGGTGATCGGCAAGATCGTCGGCATCCTGGGGCCGGTCGCACTCATGCGCGTGATGCGGATCGGCGAGTTCGGCCCCGGACTGACGCTCGACCGTGTCGCGGGCGGCGCGGCGCTGTGCGGCATCGGGTTCACCATCTCGTTGTTCATCATCGAGCTCGCGATCGATGATCCGGCCGTGCAGAACGAGGCGCGCGTGGGCGTGCTGGCGGCGTCGGTCATCGCGCTGATCATCGCGACGATCGTGTTCCGGATCTCCGACGCCGCGCGGCCGGCGGAGGAGACCGGCCAGTTCCTGCAGCGTCCCGTGGATCCGCGCCGGGATCACGTCTTCGGTTCGATGGACGCTCCCCTCGAGATCGTCGAGTACGGCGACTTCCAGTGCGAGTTCTGCTCAAAGGCGTCCGGCGTGATCCAGGAGGTGCATGAGGAGCTGGGCGACCGCGTGCGGTACGTCTGGCGGCACGCGCCGCTGACGCGCAAGCACCCGAACGCCCTCGCGGCGGCAGAGGCGTCGGAGGCCGCCGCCAAGCAGGGGCGGTTCTTCGAGTACGAGCGCAGCCTGTTCGCGGATCAGGAGCACCAGCGCCCCTCTGACATCATCCGCCGCGCGGAGGAGCTGGGACTCGACGTCGAGCGGTTCGAGGACGACCTGCGCTCGGGCGATGTCGCCGCGCACGTGCGAGACGATCTGCTCGACGCCGAGGCGATGGACATCACGAGCGTCCCGACGTTCTTCATCAACGGGCGACGCCACGTGGGCCCGTACGACGCGCGCTCGCTCATCCGGGCGCTCGAGGAGTCCGCGTCGGATCCCGTGCGCAGCTGAGGGCTGAGGGCTGAGGGCTGAGGCGACGGGCGGCACGAGGAAGCACGGCAGGTGCCCCGTGCCCGACCGCGCCTAGGCGACCGGCCGCGCGAGGTCGTCGAACAGCGGCGGGGGAGGCGCCCCGAGCGTGCCTTCGGTGCCGAACGTCTCGCTGAGGTACCTGTGGACGAGCGTCACCGCCATCGCGCCCTCGCCGACGGCGGAGGCGACGCGCTTGACGGATCCGGATCGGACGTCTCCCGCCGCGAAGGTCCCCGGCACGCTCGTCTCGAGGTGGAACGGCGGTCGATCGAGGTCCCAGCGGCCGGCGAGCAGCTCGGGCGTCAGATCGGGGCCCGTCAGGAGGAAGCCGCGCGGGTCGCACACGATCGAGGTGTGCGTCGTCCAGTGCGTGTCCGGGACGCCGCCGATGCACGCGAACACGCGGCCGGTCGGGCATTCCTCGCGCTCGCCGCGGCCGTTCTCCAGCACGATCGACTCGAGCTCGTCACCGCCTCGCAGCTCCACGATGCGCGTGTCCGTGAGAACGCGCACCTTCGGCTCCTGCGCGATCCGGTTCGCGAGGTACGACGACATCGTGCTCGACAGGCTCGGCCCGCGCACCACGAGGGTCACGCGCGAGGCCTGCGCGGCGAGGTTCATCGCCGCCTGGCCCGCCGAGTTCGCACCGCCCACGATGAACACCTCCTCGTCCACGCACGCCATCGCCTCGCTCGTGCCGGCCCCGTAGTAGACGCCCGCTCCGAGGAAGCGATCCTCGTTATCGAGCCCCAGGCGCCGCCAGGCGACGCCCGTGGCGGCGATGACCGCGGTCGCGGCGATCTGCGTCCCGTCGGAGAAGGCGCTGCGGCTGCCGTGCTGCCGGATCTCGCCGCGGATCTTCTGCCGCATCAGCAGCAGCTCGGCGCCGAAGGCCACCGCCTGCTGCCGAGCGCGCTCCATCAGTTCGGCGCCGCGCACCCCGCTCGGAAAACCGAGGTAGTTCTCGATGAGGCTGCTCGATCCGGCCTGGCCGCCGACCGCCTCGCGCTCGACGAGCACCACGCGCAGTCCCTCGGAAGCCGCGTACACCGCGGCCGACAGTCCCGCGGGCCCCGCGCCGTAGATCGCCAGGTCGTACGTCGACACGTGCGGCTCCGAGATCCAGCCCAGGCTGCGGGCGATCTGCTCGAGACTCGGCTCGACGAGCTCGGCGCCGTCCGGCAGCACGAGCACGGGCAGCCGCGCGTGGGCGAGCGACGTGCCCAGCGCATCGAAGCACTCGGCATCGGAGTCGATCGGCGTCCACTCGTACTGCACCACGGTGCGGGTGAGGAAGTCGCGGATCTCGTACGTGGTGCGGTCATGCCGGCCGCCGTACAGCCGCGCGAGGCCGCCCGCGGCGGTCACGACGCCTCCGCCCGGTCGCGCTCGGCGATGAGCGCACGCCATCCGAGCGGCACCCTGCCCCGCGGACCCGGCGACGGCTGGTCGTCCGGACGGCTCTGCGGGTCGGCGAGCCGGGGCCCCTCGAAGGTCGTCTCGTCGACGTAGTCCCAGAACCACGTCTCGCCGGGCTCGAAGCTGCGCACGTAGCGGTGACCCGTCTGCCGGAAGTGCGCCGTGGCGTGCCGGCCGAGCGACGTGTCGCAGCAGCCGATGTGCCCGCACGTCGCGCAGCGCCGCAGGTGCACCCACCAGCCGTCGAGGTCGTCGCACTCCGTGCAGCCTGCGCCGGACGGGGTCGCGGTCGGATCGATCTCTGACGCGCTGTGGGTGTCGTTCATGCGGATCCCTTCGAGGGACGGTGGGGACGAGCGACAGGATAGGGCGCGCGAGCCGCTTCGCGCGACAGGGGCCGCATCGCACCGCCGCCGCGAAGCACCCGGGCATGCGAGGGGCCGCCGGCGAACCGGCGGCCCCTGCGGATGCGGACTCAGCGCTCGACGACCACGTGCTCGTTCGGTACGACGTGCGTCATCTTCAGGCCCGTGACGTCGCGCGGGCCGTTGCTGCCGAGATGGGCGAGGCGCTGCAACTCCTCGTCGTTGAGCGTCTGGCTCTGCAGCGGACGCAGGTCCTTGACGTCGTCCACGCCGATGCCGAGACCCTCGCCCACGCGCAGACCGAGCTCGTCGTCGGCCATCAGGAAGTGCCACACCATGCGCTCCTGCACGGGCCGCGCCGCCTGACCGATGAGCGTGACGAAGTTGTGGACCAGGTCGTCCTTCTCCCACTGATCCATCAGCTGGTAGCGCTGGCCCGCCTGCAGGTAGTCGTTCGTGCGCGGGATGCGCTTGCGCGTGAGACGCCCCGTGATCTCGGGACCCTGCTCGTCGTGGGTGGGGTACTGCGCCTCGCGAAGCCCGCCCGTGATGGACGGCTCGTAGTTGACGTGCGGGTTCTGTCCCTCGCCGAGGTCGACGCCGTACGACATCTGCCCGCCGCGCTGATTGGTGGCCGCGCGGGCGTGCTTGGGGGAGTTGACCGGCAGCTGCAGGTAGTTCGGACCGACCCGGTAGCGCTGCGTGTCGGAGTACGAGAACGTGCGCCCGACGAGCATCTTGTCGTCGGAGAAGTCCAGGCCGTCGACCAGCACGCCGGTGCCGAACGCGATCTGCTCGTTCTCGTTGTGGTGATCCGACACGTTGCTGGTGAGCGTCATGGTGCCGACGAGCTTGGGCTCGAACTCGTTCTCCGGCCAGACCTTGGTGTCATCCAGCGGATCCCAGTCGAGCTCGGGGTGCTCGTCGTCGCTCATGAGCTGCACGTACAGGTCCCACTCGGGGTAGTCGCCGCGCTCGATGTGCTCGTAGAGGTCCTTCGACGCGTGGCCGAGGTCGCCCGCCTGGATGTTCGCGGCGTCCGCTTCGGTCAGGCTCGCGACGCCCGCGCGCGGGATCCAGTGGTACTTCACGAGGTGCGTGTGGCCCTCCGCGTTCACCCACTTGTACGTGTTGACGCCGAAGCCCTGCATCGTGCGGTAGTTGGCGGGGATGCCGCGCGGGCTGAACAGGTTCACGAGCATGTGCATGGCCTCAGGCGTCTGCGACATGAAGTCGAAGATGCGGGCCGGCTCCTGGCGGAACGTGACGGGGTCCGGCTTGAGCGAGTGGATGACGTCCGGGAACTTGATCGCGTCGCGGATGAAGAACACCGCGAGGTTGTTGCCGACGAGGTCCCAGTTGCCGTCCTCGGTGTAGAACTTCACCGCGAAGCCACGCGGGTCGCGAGCCGCCTCGGACGAGTCGCGACCGCCGATCACGGTGGAGAAGCGGATCGCCAGGTCGGTCTTCTTGCCGGCCTCGGCGAAGACCTTCGCGCGGGTGTACTTCGCGATCGGCTCGTCACCCCAGGTGCCGGTGGCCTCGAAGTGCCCGAACGCGACGGCGCCGCGCGCGTGCACGACGCGCTCGGGGATGCGCTCCCGGTCGAAGTGGCTGATCTTCTCGAGGAAATGGTAGTTCTCCAGCGTGGCGGGGCCGCGGGCCCCGACCGTGCGCTGGTTCTGGTTGTCGTAGATCGGATGACCCTGGCGGTCGGTGAGGATCGGTCGACCCTCTTCGCTCGGCTCGGGTCCCTGGGATGCGACGTCGGTCATCGAACGCCCCTTTCGACGTGACTGTGCGGGAGTTGGGCTCCGCCTCGGCCAAGGCCGGACGTT
>NZ_JAPSJA010000335.1 GCF_031178525.1 Microbacterium sp. | reverse complement strand
TCGGCCAGGCGGCGCAGGTCCGCCACGCCGTAGCGGCTGATGCCCGCGGCGAAGGCGTCGGTGTCGGCGACCGCGCACAGCACCGTCCATCCGCCCGCCGAGCCGCCCTTGATCGCGATGCGCGCCGGATCGGCGAGGCCCGCGCGCGCGAGTCCCCGCGCGGCCGCGGCCGTGTCCGCCACGTCGGCCACGCCCCACCGGCCCTGCAGCCGCTCGCGATACGCGCGGCCGTACCCGGTCGATCCGCCGTAGTTCACATCGAGCACGCCGATGCCGCGGCTGGTGAAGAAGGCGACCGCGAGCGACAGCACCCCCGACGAATGCGCCGTCGGGCCGCCGTGCACGAGCACGAGGTACGGCGGCAGCTCTCGCTCGGGCAGGTCGACCTCGGGGTTCGTCGGCGGGTAGGCGAAGGCGTGCACCTCTCCGTCCGGGCCGTCGAAGGTCAGCGCGCGCGAGGGCGGCAGCCACACCGGATCGAGCGCGGACGCGCCGCCCCGCACGGCCTCGATCGTGCGGGCGTCCACGTCCAGCAGCCACAACCCACCGGGCACTCGCGCGCCCGCCCCCGTGAGCAGCACGCGGGCACCGCGCACGTCCCGCACGAGGATGCCGCCGGACAGCGCGGTCTCCCAGAGGTCGGCCGCGCCCGACGCCGGATCGAGCACCATCAGGGTGTCCGTGCCGTGCGTGCGCACCGCCAGGATGCGGCCGTCGTCGAGGGGCGCGAACCAGCGCGCGCCGAGGTTCCACAGCGGGCCGCCGGTGTCGGCGTCCACGGCGTGGAGCCGCTCGGCACGGGACACGGTGAGCTGGTCGAGTTGGAGCGCGTGCAGATTCCATCGCCCATCGCCCGGGCCGTCCGCCACGGGGTCCGCACTGAACAGCAGCTCGTCGTCGCCCGTCCACTCGGGCTGCAGGGCCGCGACCGGTCCGTCAGCGGTCCGTCCTCCGGCGACGACCGCGTGCTCGGTCACGGTGTCATCCGGGCCGATGCGGCCGACGCGCAGCTCGGCCGCATCCCACGGCATGTCGGGGTGGTTCCAGGCGATCCACGCGAGGCGATCGCCGCGCGGCGCGGGATAGGACAGGAAGTCGGATCCGGAGACCACGCTGCGGATCGCGGACGGGTCGTCCGCCGCGGATCCGTCGAGCGGGATGATCACGATGTCGCGCGTCGGCACACGGGCATCCCCCTGCGTCTCGCGCACCGCCCAGAGCCGCCCCTCCGCCCAGGTCAGGTCGCCGAACGCCATGCCGAGCCCGCCCGGCGTGAGCGGCGCGGGCGCGCCCCCGAGCGACATCCGGTACACGCGCTGGTCCGCGGCTTCGACGAAGAGCAGCAGGCCCTCGTCGGTCGTCGTCCAGGCGCCGCCGCCGTACTCGTGCACGCGGGACCGCGCGCTCCAGGGCGCGGGCAGCAGGCTCTCGGCGCCGTCGCCGTCCCGTCGCATGACGGTCGTGCGGCCCCTCTCCGCGGGCACGCTCTCGCTCCACCAGATCTCCGCATCCGGCCCGACGAAGCGTGCCCCGTCGAGGCGGGGCGATCCCCCCGCGATGTCGGACGCCGAGATCGGCGACGGCCAGGATCCGTACGGGAGCGTGGACATGCCCCAACGCTATCGGGAGCGCGGAGAGCGGGTCAGACCGCGCGCATCACGGCGACGACCTTGCCGAGCACCACGGACTCATCGCCCAGGATCGGCTCGAACGCCGAGTTGCGCGGCAGCAGCCACGTGTGCCCGTCGCGCTGGCGGAACACCTTCACGGTCGCTTCGCCGTCGAGCATCGCCGCGACGATGTCGCCGTTCTCGGCGGTGTTCTGCACGCGGACGACCACCCAGTCGCCGTCGCAGATCGCGGCGTCGATCATCGACTCGCCGCTGACCTTGAGCATGAACAGCTCGCCCTTGCCCACGAGCTGGCGGGGGAGCGGGAAGATCTCCTCGACCTGCTGGTCCGCCGTGATCGGCACGCCCGCCGCGATCCGGCCGACGAGCGGCACCATGGCGGCGTCCCCGACCGACGGCACGCCGGCGTCCAGGTTCTCGCCCGACTGGCCGGGAAGGTCGATCAGCACCTCCATCGCCCGGGTCTTGCCCGGATCACGGCGCAGGTAGCCGCTGAGCTCCAGCTGCCCGAGCTGGTGCGTCACGCTCGACAGCGACTTCAGCCCCACGGCGTCGCCGATCTCCCGCATGGTGGGCGGGTAGCCCTTGGACTGGATCGAGCGCTGGATGACCTCGAGGATCGCGAGCTGCTTGTCGCTCAGGCTCTTGCGCCGGCGCGTACGGCGCTTCTCCTCGCCGTCGGCTGCAAGCTCCAAGGCGGGCGTGGCGGGCGTCATGGCGGCGCTCATCTGACCGGCTCCTTCTCCTCCGACGGCG
>NZ_JAPSJA010000334.1 GCF_031178525.1 Microbacterium sp. | reverse complement strand
ACGAGCCGGTGGCGGAGGAGGACGAGCCGGTGGCGGAGGAGGACGAGGCGTTCACGGTCGAGGACGAGGTCGCGGAGATCCTTGCGGAGATCGACGCCGAGCCCGAGCCCGCCGCCGACGCGGAGCCCGTGGCCGAGGTCGAGCAGGGCGCCGAGGCGGAGATCGACGCTGAGCCGGAGTCCGCCGTCGAGGCAGGGTCCGCTTCCGACGCCGAGCCCGCCGTCGAGGCGGAGTCCGACACCGAGCAGCACGACCCCGCGGACGGCGCGCCGTCGCGGCGCGACGATGGCGAGGCCCGTCCCGATGGCGCTCTTCTCTAAGCGTTCGGCGGCACGCACACCGCTGGACGGTGTCGACGTGGTGCTCGCCGACCTCGATGGTGTCGTCTACGCCGGTCCGGGCGCGCTGCCGCATGCCGTCGAGAGCCTCAACCGCGCCGCGTCCGAGGGGCGACGGCTCGGGTACATCACGAACAACGCCTCGCGGACGGATGCCACCGTCGCCGCGCATCTTGTCGAGCTGGGCCTTCACACGCGGCCCGACGAGGTCGTGACGAGCCCGCAGGCGGCCATGCGCCTGCTGGCTCAGCGCATCGCGCCCGGCTCCAGAGTGCTGGTCGTCGGCGGCGAGGGGCTCGTGGTCGAGGTCGAGAAGGCCGGCTTCGTGGTCACGCGCAGCGCGGAGGACGAGCCTGCGGCCGTTGTGCAGGGGTTCGCGCCCGAGGTCTCATGGACCCAGCTGGCCGAGGCGGCGTTCGCGCTGCAGGTGCCGGAGGAGCAGGGCGGCATCCCGTGGATCGCCACGAACACCGACTGGACCATTCCGCAGGCGCGCGGGATCGCCCCGGGCAACGGCACGCTCGTGTCGGCCGTCCACACGGCGGTCGGTCGCCTCGCGACCGTGGCGGGCAAGCCCGAGGCGCCCATCTTCCACGAGGCCGTCGCCCGCTTCGGCGCCCGGTCGCCGCTGTTCATCGGCGATCGGCTGGACACCGACATCCTGGGGGCGAATCGCGCGGGCGTGCCGTCGGCGCTCGTGCTGACGGGCATCGACCGGCCGAAGCACGTGCTCGCGGCGCCGCCCGACAGCCGCCCGACCTACATCGTCGCCGACCTGCGAGAGCTGTTCGAACCGTACCCCGAGGCGCGCGTCAAGGGCGACACCGTCTGGGTGCGCGACGCGGCCGTCCGGATCGAGGGACCGGATGTGCGGGTCGTCGCGGAAGGCGCTCAGATCGACCTGCTGCGGGCCGCCGCGAAGGCGATCTGGGACACGGGGCGCCAGATCTTCGGCTTCCGCGTTCCCGAGCGGCTGTATGCGGACCCGTTCCGCACGCCTCGCCGCTGACGACCGCCCCACGACGTACGCTGGACGACGTGAGCGACACGACGGATGACGGCGGCGAGGGCCTCGTGAGCCGGGTGCGCATCATCGAGGGCCAGCCGCTCGCAAGCCGCGCCGCGGCGTACGCGAGCCTGCACGACGAGCTCGCGCGGCGCCTCGACCAGGCTCCGCCGGAGCCGGCGCCCGGCGGATGACGCAGCGCCTCGATGCCGCGCTCGCCGCGCGTGGTCTGGCACGTTCGCGCACGCATGCCGCGACGCTGATCGAGGAGGGGCGCGTGGAGGTCGCCGGACGTGTCGCGGTCAAGGCGTCCATCAAGGTGGACGACTCGGCGGACATCACCGTCACGGCGCAGGACCACTACGTCAGCCGCGGCGCACACAAGCTGATCGGCGCGCTGGACGGCTTCGGAATCGAGGTGGCCGGACGCCCTGCTCTCGACATGGGCGCGTCGACGGGCGGGTTCACGCAGGTGCTGCGGGAGCGTGGCGCAGATCCAGTCATCGCGGTCGATGTGGGACACGGTCAGCTGGCGCCGCAGATCGCGATCGATGCGGGCGTGCACGCGGTCGAGGGATTCAACGTCCGCTACATGACGCCCGAGAATCTGGCGTCCGCGAGCGGGGTGAGCGCGGCACCGTCGCTCGTCACGGGTGACCTGTCCTTCATCTCGCTCACGCAGATCCTGCCCGCTGTCGCGCAGGTCCTTGCGCCCGCCGGCGATGTCGTGCTGCTCGTGAAGCCGCAGTTCGAGGTGGGAAGGTCGAAGATCGGCGGCGGAGTGGTGACCGATGCGGGTCTGCGCGCGGACGCCGTCTTGGAGGTGCTGTTCAGCGCGCATGATGTCGGCCTCAACACGCAGGGCGTGCTGCCCTCTCCGATCCGGGGAATGCGCGGCAACGTCGAGGCGCTCGTGCACCTTGCGCCGGGTCCGGTGTCGGATCCGACTCAGTGGAGGGCGGCCGTCCACCAGGCGGTCGACGGCCGGTGACTCTCTCCGACGCAGCGCCACCGTCGGAACGGGCTGTGGCCCGGTGAGTGCGACCG
>NZ_JAPSJA010000333.1 GCF_031178525.1 Microbacterium sp. | reverse complement strand
CAGGAGGCCCCGGCGCAGGAGGCCCCCGCTCAGGAGGCCCCGGCGCAGGAGGCCCCCGCCGCGCCCGCTCCGGCGCAGCAGGCTCCGGCTGCCGCTCCCGCCCAGGAGGCGCCGAAGGCGGAGCCGTCCGCGCCGTCGGCCGACGACGACAAGGTGTACGTGACGCCGCTGGTGCGGCGCCTTGCGGCGCAGAACGGCGTCGACCTGGCGTCGGTGACCGGCACGGGCGTCGGCGGTCGCATCCGCAAGGAGGACGTGCTGAAGGCCGCCGAGGCGGCCTCTGCTCCGGCCGCTGCGGGCACCTCCGCCCCGACGCAGTCGGCTCCCGCCACGAAGCTCGAGGTCTCGGAGCTGCGCGGCACGACGCAGCCGATGTCGCGCCTGCGCAAGGTGCTCGCATCGCGCGCAGTCGAGTCGATGCAGTCGACCGCTCAGCTCACCACCGTCGTCGAGGTCGACGTCACGAAGCTCTCGAGCTTCCGTGACCAGATGAAGGGCGAGTTCCAGTCGAAGACCGGCGACAAGCTGTCGTTCCTGCCGTTCTTCGCCCTTGCGGCCGCCGAGGCGCTGCAGGCGTACCCCATCATCAACTCGACGCTCGACGGCGAGAACATCGTGTACCCGCCGAGCGAGAACCTCTCGATCGCGGTCGACACGCCGCGTGGCCTGCTCACGCCGGTCGTCCGCGACGCGGGCTCGAAGAACCTCGCGCAGATCGCGCACGAGATCGCCGACCTGGCGGCCCGCACGCGCGACAACAAGCTGAAGCCCGATGAGCTCGCCGGCGGCACGTTCACGCTGACCAACACCGGGTCGCGCGGCGCGCTGTTCGACACGCCCGTCGTGTTCCTGCCGCAGTCGGCGATCCTCGGCACGGGCATCGTCTACAAGCGTCCCGGCGTCGTGAAGGTCGACGGCGTCGAGGCGATCGGCATCCGTTCGTACGTCTACCTCGCGCTGTCGTACGACCACCGCACGATCGACGGCGCCGACGCGGCGCGCTTCCTGAGCGCCGTCAAGTCGCGCCTCGAGGAGGCCGCGTTCCAGGGCGACCTCGGCATCTGATCGCTCGATCTCGAAAGGGCTCGGCCCGGCGTCTCGCCGGTCCGGGCCCTTTCGGCGTTCGCGGTCACCCGGACTCGGGCAGCGCCTGCGCGCTGCGCAGCAGCCACCTCTCCCCCGGCCGGATCAGCTGCAGCAGCACGGTCCCGCCCGTGCGGGACGGATCCTCCAGCCGGAAGACCGCGACGTCGCCGTAGTCGTCGAGCAGCACGGGTTCGCCGGCCGCGGCGATCCGGAGCACCGCGTCGGGCAGCGGCTCCGCGGCCTCGTCCCGCACCCCCGCGCACAGCGGATCTGCATGTGCCGCACATTCCGCAACGGCTCTCGTCAGCCGGATCGCCGCGTTCCGGGCATCCTCGGGGCCGGGCGATGCGGTCGGCGTCGGCGCGGGCGGGGTCGGGGCGGGCGGGGCGGGTGCGGGAGTGGCCGCCGCCGATGGGCCTGGCCTCGTGACCTCGCGCGCGTGCGCATCCGCAGGCTCGGGGTCCGACGGCCACAGTAGGCCCACGGCGATCACGGCGGCGGCCGCCGCCGCACCCGCCAGCAGCGGCAGGCGACGCCCGCCGGTGAGGGCGCTCCGTGCGGCCGCGCGAGCGCGGTCGACCGCATCGCCCATCGTCTCGGCGAACGACGCGTCCGTGAACCGCTCGAGCAGACCGACGAGCCCCGCGCTCTCGGGCGCGCGCATGAGCACGTCGTCGAGCGCATCGGCAGGGGCCGTCGTCCGCTCCGCCGAGCGGGCGCTCGTCCGCTCGATCGGCCGCGGCGCGCAGGCCTCGAACAGCGCGTCCTCGAGCGGCTCCAGCGCGCGGCGCAGTCGCCGAGGCCGCTGCAGCGCGTCGCGTGCCTGTTCGATCAGGCGCAGCAGCATGCGGTCCTTGGTGTGGACGAGGGCCTGGCCGAGCAGCGCGTCCGCCTCTCCCGCCACGGGGCCGCCATCCTCCGCGCGGGCGAACAGCGGGCGCCCGTCGTCATCGAGCCACCAGCGCCCGACCGGCGCATCCTCCTCGGGCGGCACGTCGTCCCACGCCTCGCGGGTGCCGCGCAGCAGGCTCACGACGAGCGTGACGAGCTCACCGCCGCACAGCGGCCGGGACCCCGCCGCGCGTGCATCGAGCAGCCGTGCGACCGGTTCGCGGCACCACGGCAGCTCGAGATCGTGCCCCTCCGCGCGGCGCACGACATCGGTCGGGGCGAGGAGATGCTGCGGCGGCGCGGAGCGGCCGAGGAAGACACGGTCGGCGACGGCAGCAGCGTCGGCGAGCACCACGCGTCGCTCCCCCGCGGCCGCGAGCACGCCTTCGAGCGGAGCGTGCGGCGGAGCGACCCG
>NZ_JAPSJA010000332.1 GCF_031178525.1 Microbacterium sp. | reverse complement strand
AGGGGCGGCAGCAGCGTGGCGAGCGCGAGCAGGGCGACGCCCGCGACGGTCGCGACCCGGCTGCCGGCCCGGTCGACGACCCATCCGGTCGCCTGCATGGCGAGGAACGAGCCCAGACCGAGCAGGAGCAGCAATCCGCCCAGCACGCCGTGCGAGACGCCCGACTGCTGTTGGACGGCCGGGATGTTGACGACCCACGTCGCGAGCAGGAAGCCGTTGACCACGAAGGCGCCGATGACCGCGCGACGGGCGCGGCGGTTCTGCGCGGTCATGCGACGACCACCTCGACCCGCTTCTCCTCGATAGCCGCGCTCTCCTCTGCCGTGGGCTCATGGTCCGTCACGAGCACATCGAAGGCCGACAGGTCCGCGATGGCGGCGAACGCCGACCGGCCCCACTTCGTCGCGTCGCACACCAGGACCCGACGCTCGGCGGAGCGCATGGCGGCCTGCTTCACGGCCGCGTCCTCCGTGTCGTACGCTGTCGCGCCGCCCGCGAGGTCCAGCGCGCACGGCGAGATGATCGCGGTGTCGAAGCGCAGGGCGGCCAGGGTGCGCTCTGTCAGCGGCCCCACGAACGAGCGCTCCCCGGGTCGCAGCTCGCCTCCCGGAACGGTCACTCGGATGCGCTCACCCTCGGCCAGCACGTCCAGCGCCGCGAGCGAGAGCGGCACAACGCGCAGGGGCAGCTCGCGCGCGGCGCGCGCGATCTCGAGCCCCGTCGTACCGCTGTCGAGCACGACGGCCTCCCCGGGTGCGAGCATCGCGGCGACGGCGCGGGCGATGCGCCGCTTGCCGTCGGGGTTCGCGCCGGTGCGCGCGGTGAACGGCTCCTCGAGCCCCCGCAGCTCGGCGCGGCGCGCTCCGCCGTGCACGCGGCGCAGCAGTCCCTGTGCGTCGAGGTCTGCGAGGTCGCGTCGCAGCGTGGCCTCCGAGGCGCCCAGCTCGGCGACGAGGTCGGCGACCGTGACCGTGCCGACCTCCTGCACGCGCGCCAGGATGCGGCGGTGTCGTTCGTTCGTGGTCATGATCGAACGATAAACCGCAGTGATCGTTCGCGCAAAATCAGTGAGCGAATCCGCTCGTTCTCTGATCGGCCCCGAGTCAGTCGGGGTCGGTGAATGCGCGCTTCGGCACGAGCAACAGCGCGGCGGCGGCCACCAGCGCGGTCGCGCCGCACACGATCCAGACGGTCAGATAGCCCGCGAAGGACCCGGCGGTCGACTCGGCCGTCGCGTGCGCCCCGTCGAGCAGCGCGATGCCGAAGACGCAGGAGGCGATCGCGCCTCCGATCGTCTTCACGCCGTTGGTCAGTCCCGTCGCCTGTCCCGTCGCCCACGATGGTGCGGCGGCGGCGGCCGCAGCGGGCAGCGCCGCCACGAGGGCGCCGGAGCCGACTCCCGCGAGCGCCATGTTCAGCACGACCTCGACGTACGATCCGTGGAAGGGCAGGAACAGCAGATACCCGACGCCGACGAGCACCGATGCGACGATGAGCGCGCCGCGTGGCGTCGCGAGCCGCGCGACGACCGGATACAGCAGCGCGCCGACGATCATCGCGATCAGATACAGGCCGATGATGAGCGAGGTGGCGAAGCCCGCCGTGCCGAGGCCGTAGCCGTGGACCGAAGGATCCGTGCGGGCGAACGTCGACAGCGGCGCCTGTGCGCCCAGCACACTCACGCCGAACAGGCCCGCCGTGAGGAACACAGGCCACAGCGCGGAGTCCGCGAACATGCGCACGTCGATGAGCGGATCCGCCGAGCGCAGCTCCCAGAGCGAGAACGGCCAGATGAGCAGGACGCCGCCGATCACGAGCGCCCACGCGAGCAGGCCTCCGTCCAGGCGCAGGAGGCTGAGGCCGCCCGTGAAGGCGAGCAGGGCAAGAGTCAGCAGCACGACGCCGATCGTGTCGAAGCGCCCGCCGTTCACCACCGGCGACTCGGTCACACCGAACAGGATCACCAGGAAGCACGCCGCGACGGCGAGGGCAGGCACGAGCAGCACGATCCACAGCGGCAGCGCATCCACGAGCGCGCCGCCCACCAGCGCGCCCGTGATCGCGCCGACCTCGAGGGCGGCCACGAGAAGTCCCGCGGCGCGCGCGGTCAGGAGGGAGCCGGATCCCGTCGCGCGAGATCGCGACCAGATCAGCGCGATCTCGAGCGGCAGCCAGACGACGTAGAAGCCCTGCAGGGTCCAGGCGATCAGGAAGACGGCGAACGAGTCGGTGAACGGCAGCGCGAACGACGCCGCGGCGGTCAGCGCGGTGGAGACGAGCAGCATGCGCTTGTGACCGACCATGTCGCCGAGCTTCGCGAAGATCGGCACGACGAGCGCCGACAGCATGAGCTGCGAGCCCTCGAGCCAGTTCACATCGGCGTCGTGGATGCCCA
>NZ_JAPSJA010000331.1 GCF_031178525.1 Microbacterium sp. | reverse complement strand
AGTTCGGCGACCTGATCGAGGACACCGAGGCCGTCGTGCCGGCCGACGCGGTGGGCTTCACGATGCTGCAGCGCCAGCTCGAGAGCCTGCTCGACTCGCTCTCCGAGCGCGAGGCGGGCGTCATCCGCATGCGCTTCGGCCTGGGCGACGGCCAGCCCAAGACGCTCGACCAGATCGGCGACACGTTCGGCGTCACGCGCGAGCGGATCCGTCAGATCGAGTCGAAGACGATGGCGAAGCTGCGCCACCCGAGCCGCTCGCAGTCGCTGCGCGACTACCTCGAGTGACCCCTCGATGACCGCCGCAGCCAACGAGGGCAAGGCCCTCGAGGTCGAGGTCGACGGCGAGCGGGTGCAGCGGATTCCGCTGCGCACGCGCGTCGTCATGCCGGACGACGACCTGGATCAGATCATCACCGAGTACGCCAAGGACGCGGTGCGGCCGGGCGACCTGCTGTTCGTGACGGAGAAGATCGTCGCGATCACGCAGGGCCGCTCGTACCTGCTCAGCGAGATCCGCGTGCGCCCGCTCGCCCGCTTCCTGTCGAAGTACGTTCAGAAGACGCCGTACGGCATCGGTCTGGGCATGCCCGAGACCATGGAGATGGCGCTGCGCGAGTGCGGCACCCCGCGGATCCTGCTCGCGGCGGCCGTCGCCGCCGTGACCAAGGCCCTCGGCCGCAGGGGCGACTTCTATCGCATCGCGGGCGACAAGGCGCGCGCGATCGACGGCCCCACGAGCGGCACGATCCCGCCGTACAACCAGGCGGTCGTGCTCGGGCCCGACAAGCCGCGCGAGGTCGCCCACCGCGTGCAGGCGCTGGTGGGCTCCGGTGTCGACGTCGCGGTCGTCGACATCAACGACATCGGCGGGAACATCCTGGGCTCGACGCTCGACAAGGCGGGGGAGAAGCGTCTCGTGCGCATCCTGCGCGACAACCCGCTGGGTCAGGGACACCAGTCCACGCCCCTGGGGATCGTCCGCCCCATCTGACCCTCCGCACGCAGAAACGCCCCTCCTCGGAGGGGCGTTTCTGCGTGGTGGGAGGGTCTCGACGAGGTCGCCGCGCTTCCTCGCTCGACCTCGACGCGAGAGGCGCGTCAGAACCCGATCGCCTTGCGGTAGCGCGGCTTGTGCCCCGTGCGGATGCCGGTGACGCTGGGCTTGTTCTCGTAGACGCCGGCGCCCCAGTTGCCCTCGACGAGCACGGGGCCGTCGGGGCTCACGACGACGTCCCAGCCGACGTACGGCACCTCGGGCACCACGCGGGCGACCTGGTCGATGAACGCCGTGACCTCGTCGATGAGGGGAAGGCGGAAGTCCGCGATCGGGAAGCCGGTGTCGGGGTGCTTTTCGTGCACGTGGGCGTGGGAGTCGTAGCCCGGTCCGAACGACCGTCCGTCGTCGTGCAGCATCGTGTAGAAGCCGCCGTACGACATCTGATCGCTGACGGCGCCGCGACCGAACTTCTGCGCGATCGCGAGGATGTGCACATCCGTGCCGTCGAAGAACGCCGTGATGCGGGTGGTGTTCACGGTGCCGGGGCAGACGGCCGCGAGATCGTCGTGCTGGCGGATGACCTCCTCGAGCAGCAGCTCATCACGCTCGAGCAGACCGCGGTGGAACGCGTCCCAGTCGGAGACGTCCTTCGCGTGGTAGCGACGCACGCCCAGGCCCATGTGGCTCACGGGCACCTTCGCGATGAACGTGCCGTGCTTCTCGGCGAACGCCCTCACGGCGTCGGCGTTGCCCGCCTCGACGATGAGCCAGTCTCGCTTCAGGAAGCGGTCGAAGAGCTTGTTGAACTCGATCTTGTTCTCGAACAGGACGCGCTTGTCCTTCTGCGCGAAGCGCTGTGCGAGCTGCATCGAGACCGGGTGGGTCATGTACGTCGCGCGCTCGGTCCTCGAGAGGATCGCGAAGTCGTAGTCGACGTAGTCCTGGAACGCCACGTCGTGCCGCGCGGCGGACCAGAGCATGTCGGCGAACACCCTCGGCGTCCACGTGCCGTGCTGCTCGTGCACCTCCCTCGCGCGCTCCGCGACCGACTTCACGTCGATGCGGCGGGCGCGCTCGGCGAGGTAGCGGAACTTGCCGGCGAGGCCGAGGCGGTTGTCAGACATTCACACTCCGAGGGTCGTCGGGGCCGATCGGCCCTCGGGTTAGTCTAGGTCGGTGACCTGGCCGAAGCCCCGGCGGGCGACCCCCGTCGCACGCATATCGCGCTCGGCACTCCTCTCGAATGCGCTCCAGCTGGCGCGCGATCCACGCGCCGTCGCCGACCTGCGCCGCGATGCGTGGGGGCACGGGATCGAGCTCGTCGCGGCCGTCGTCGCGGAGGCCGGCATCCGATCCGTCGCGGTCGATGCGCTCGAAGAGGCCGCCGTGCTGTCGGCCGGGCTGA
>NZ_JAPSJA010000005.1 GCF_031178525.1 Microbacterium sp. | reverse complement strand
TCTTGACGATCGTGCCCTCGATGATGTCGCCGTCGTTGAAGAACTTGAGGGTCTTCTCGACCGCGGCCAGGAAGTCCTCAGCAGAGCCGATGTCGTTGATCGCGACCTGCTTGGTGGCCGGGGCGGTCGTTGCGCTAGTCATGTAGTGGGTTGTCCTTGTGAATGGATGATCGGGCTTCGAGCACTCGGCAGCGCCGGATGTTCGCCTCGAAGCAGGTGGATTGGGGTTGCGATGTCACGAGGGCAGGCGAATGCTCGCCACGAGTGACACTTCAGGCTATCAGAGACAACGGATGCCGCACAGCCGGCATTCCCTGTGGATAACTTCTGCGGAGCAGGACGGGTCGCGGCTACGGTGACGGGGTGATTGTCTCGACCGCTCCCCTGCGCCTTCTCACCGCCGCGGCGGCCGGAGCGGTGACGCTCTCGCTGCTCGCCGCCTGCACACCCCAGCCCGAGCCGACGCCGACGAAGACGGCCCTGTTCGAGACCGAGGAAGAGGCCTTCGCGGCAGCCGAGAAGACATACCGGGAGTACATCAAGGCTTTGGATTCTGTCTCATTCTCGGATCCGGGGTCATTCGAGCCAGCGCTCGCATACACCACGGGCGAAGTCCGCTCAACCGACAAAGAGTTCTTAAGTGAAATGCACGCGAACGGGTACTCACAGACGGGAAAGACAGCGGTGGTCTGGTTCCGGGGTACGAAGTACGCCGCGGACGATGCCCTAATTCAGGCCGAGGCCTGCTTGGACCAAGCCGATCTCGACATCAAGGACGCTTCAGGCTCTTCCGTTGTGCCAGCGGATCGACCCGACCAGTACGTGCTCGCGCTCCAGTTTGAGGTGTCAGAGGACAGTGTGCTTTTGGCAAATTCCACCCCTCGGGAAGGCGAATCATGCGCATCCTGACCGCCATGCTCTTATGCTTCGCGGTCATCGTTTTGTCACCAGTGAGCGCCGCGGCGGGCACACCTCCGACGTGCAGCTCAAACGCGCGGATCGGATGCCCAACGGTCACAACCGACGCAGGCAATCTATACGCGAGCGGTACTAAGCATCAGAATGGCTCGCCAGGATCCCGTACCGACGGCGCCCAAAGGCAACGCGGAGGCAACCACTCCACGAACCCGGTCTACAACCCGATCGCCTGGACTCCTCCCACGTTCGAGGAGTGCAGAGACGCGTGGAACTACATCCGCTGCTACCGCTGGAACCCTGACGGCGAGACGCCACGGGCCGAAGGCGATACCACGCCGGCGATCCCCGAGATCACGATCACCGACCTTGCACGTTTCTCCCCTCCCGGGACCGCGGTCGCCGGTGAGCCGAACAATCTGGGCGTCGCCGGCCTGCCGACGAACTTCGTGGCGACGGCATCCGCCGTCACTCAGCAGGGAGAGCTCTTCGGCTACCCGATCAGCGTGCGGTTCACGCCGGCATCCTTCACCTTCCACTACGGCGACGGCGCCAGCACGACGACCGGCGACGGCGGCTCGACCTGGGCCGATCTCGGCCAGGCACAGTTCACCCCCACTGACACGAGCCACACCTACGCCGAGCGCGGTGAGTACACCGCCCGCGTCGATGTCGCATACTCCGCCGAGATAGACCTCGGTGTCGGCTGGTTCCCGATCTCCGGCCGACTCACGGCGACCGGCCCTGGTCAGCTGATCCGGGTCTTCGAGGCGCACACCGCACTCGTCGCGCACACCTGCACCGAACGACCCTCTTCCCCCGGCTGCTGACGCTCGCAGAAGAAACCAGACCGCCGTGCCAGGATGAGTCCGTGACCGACCGCCTGATGCTGCTCGACACCGCGTCCCTCTACTTCCGCGCGTTCTACGGTGTGCCGGACAAAGTGAAGGCGCCGGACGGCATGTCCGTCAACGCCGTCCGTGGTCTGCTCGACATCGTCGCGAAGCTCGTGTCGACGTATCACCCGACGCATCTGATCGCCTGCTGGGATGACGACTGGCGTCCGCAGTGGCGCGTCGACCTCATCCCCAGCTACAAGGCGCACCGCGTCGTCGAGGTCATCCCCGGCGGCACAGACGTTGAAGAGGTCCCCGACCCGCTCGAGCAGCAGGTTCCGCTCATCCGCGAGACGCTGCGCGCTCTCGGCATCCCGATCATCGGCGCAGCCGAGCACGAAGCGGACGACGTGATCGGCACGCTCGCCACCCACGCCGACAAGTCGGTCGACATCGTCACCGGCGACCGAGACCTGTTCCAGCTCGTCGACGACGCGCGCGGCGTCCGCGTCATCTATACCGCGCGTGGCATGAGCAACCTCGAGATCGTCACCGACGAGACCGTCGTCACGAAGTACGGCGTCCTTCCCGAGCAGTACGCCGATTTCGCGACCATGCGCGGCGACGCCTCCGACGGCCTACCCGGCGTGAAGGGCATCGGCGAGAAGAGCGCCGCGACTCTGCTCAAGGCGCACGGCGATCTGGACGGCATCCGCGCCGCCGCTGCCGCCGGTCAGCTCAGCGCGGCAGTCAGCGCCCGCTTCGCAGAGGCGTCCGCATACCTCGATGTGGCACCCAAGGTGGTCCGTGTCGCCACCGACCTCGACATCAGCGCGCCGGCCACTCCCCTGCGCCCCCTCGACCAGACCGAGGCTGACGCGGCCCGGTCGCTCGCAGAACTGTGGAATCTCGGGTCGTCGATGGACCGCGCGATCGCCGCCCTCGCGAGCAACTCCTGAACGGCAGCGCTATCCCGACGCCCAGGCGGTGAGCCGCTCCAGGCTCCAGGTCGTGACGATCCGCTCCGGCGGCACCCCGTTCTGCTCCGCGCGCTCGGCGCCGTGATCGAGCAGTGAGAGCTGTCCAGGGGCGTGCGCGTCGGAGTCGATCGAGAACAGACATCCCTCCGCCAGGGCGATCGCGATGAGATCGTCCGGCGGGTCCTGCCGCTCCGGACGAGAGTTGATCTCCACGGCGACTCCGTTCTCGGCGCACGCGGCGAACACCGCGGCGGCGTCGAACTGCGACCGCGGGCGGGTGCCACGCGACCCCTGCACGAGGCGGCCCGTGCAATGCCCGAGTACGTTCACGTGCGGATTCGACACGGCGGCGATCATGCGGGCGGTCATCGGTCCGGCATCCATTCGCAGCAGGGAATGCACCGAGGCGACCACGATGTCGAGCTCTTCAAGCAGTTCCGGCTCCTGGTCGAGGCCGCCGTCCTCCAGGATGTCGACCTCGATCCCGGCCAACACCGTCAGCTCGCGCCGGGTTGCGGCGCGCACCAGCGGGATCTGTTCGCGCAGGCGCTCCGGCGAGAGCCCCCGGGCGACCTTCAGTCGCGGCGAGTGGTCCGTGATCGCCAGGTACTCGTGCCCGAGTGCGGCGGCCGTCCGGGCCATCGCCTCGATCGGTGTGGTCCCGTCGGACCAGTCGGTGTGCGAGTGCAGGTCGCCGCGCAGCTTCCGCCGCAGCGCCGACTCGTGCTCCGGTTCGACCGCCGCGCGCAGCTCGACCAGGTAATCGGGGGTGCGGCCCTCCTGCGCCTGCCTGATCACCTCGAACGTCGACGAGCCGATGCCCTTCGCGGCACGGAGCCGCACGGGATCGGCGATCACGTCGGTCGGCAGCTCCCCGAGCACGGCGGCCGCCTGCCGGAACGCGCGCGCCCGATACCGTGACGCGCGCTCGCGCTCCAGCAGTGTGGCGATCTCGAGCAGCGCGTCGACGGCATCCATGGCTCAGCCCTCGCGCTCCTGCGTGACGCGCACCCATTCGTCGAGCTTCGCCGACGCGCGTCCGTCATCGACCGCGACCGCCGCACGATGGAACGCGTCCTTCAGTCGCTCGACGATGGGAACCTGCGTCAACATCGCATCATGCGACAGCTCGTACGCGACGATTCCTGCCGCGGCATTCAACAGCACGATGTCGCGCACCGCGCCCTTCTCGCCGCTGAGTGTGCGACGCAGGACCGCGGCGTTGTGCTCGGGCGATCCGCCGATGAGGTCGTCGAGTTCCGCCAGCGGGATGCCCAGATCGCGGGGGTCGAGGTCGTGCTCGTGGATGTCGCCGCGGACCACCTCCCAGATGCGGCTGTGACCGGTCGTGGTGAGCTCGTCCAGCCCGTCGTCCCCGCGGAACACCAACGCAGTCGCGCCGCGGGTGCGGAACACGCCCGTGATGAGCGGCACGCGATCCAGTTGCGCGACGCCGACGGCGTTCGCCTCGGCGCGCGCCGGATTGCAGAGCGGGCCGAGCATGTTGAACACCGTCGGCACACCCAGCTCGGAGCGGACCGTGCCGGCGTGCCGGAACCCGGGGTGGAACGCCGCTGCCCACGCGAACGTGATGCCGGTGCGGTCGAGGACGGATGCCACGCGCTGAGGATCCAGAGAGATGTCGAGGCCGAGTGCCGCGAGCACGTCGGAGGATCCCGACGAGGAGCTCGCCGCGCGGTTGCCGTGCTTGACGACGGGGATGCCCATCGAACCGATGATGATCGCGGCGGTCGTGGAGACGTTGACCGTCCCCACCCGGTCGCCACCGGTGCCGACGATGTCCAGCACGTCCGAGGAAACCGGCAGCGGCACGGCCGCCTCGAGAATGGCGTCGCGGAACCCGACGATCTCGTCGATCGTCTCGCCCTTCGCCCGAAGCGCGATGAGGAAACCAGCGAGCTGGGCCTCGCCGACCTTGCCCTGCATCACCTGACGCATGGCCCAGGTGGACTCCCACACGCTGAGATCGCGCCGCTGCAGCAGAGAAGCGAGAACATCGGGCCAGGTGAGAGTGTCCGCCATGCCAGTGATCCTATCGACCCTGCACCGGCGGCAGATTCGCAGGCAGTTCTTAGGTTCCCCTAAGTGCGGAACCAGCGAAACGGGTCATGCCGGTGCGAGAATCGGCACCGCGTTTCGGCCATAATGGACGGGTGACCACCTCAGCGACGTATGCCCCGGCTGCCCGAACGATCAAGCGGCCCAACCCGGTAGCTGTCGGCACCATCGTGTGGCTCGGCAGCGAGGTGATGTTCTTCGCGGGACTCTTCGCGATCTACTTCACCCTCCGCAGCACATCCCCCGAACTGTGGGGTGAGCGCACCGGCCTCCTGAACGTGACCTTCGCGGCGGTGAACACCGCCATCCTCGTCGCGTCCTCGTTCACCTGTCAGATGGGCGTGTTCGCCGCGGAGGACCTGCAGCCGTACCGCATCGCGCGCGGCCAGGTGAACGCCATGGGCCGCCGCCGCCTGTTCGGCTGGGGCATGGTCGAGTGGTTCTGGCTCACCTTCGTGCTGGGCGCGATCTTCGTCTGCGGCCAGGTCTGGGAGTACGCCCAGCTCGTCATGGAGGGGATGCCGATCCAGGCCGACTCGTACGCCTCCGCGTTCTACCTCACCACCGGCTTCCACGCCCTGCACGTCACCGGCGGCCTCATCGCGTTCCTGCTGGTCATCGGGCGCGCGTTCGCGGTCAAGAACTTCACGCACAAGGAGGCGACGTCCTCGATCGTCGTGTCCTACTACTGGCACTTCGTCGACGTGGTCTGGCTTGTGCTGTTCGCCGTCATCTACTTCCTGAAATAAGAGCGGAGCGATTTCACGAAATGGCACGAGAGAAGAAGCGCCGCTCCCGCGGCCGTCGCAGTCCCCTCGCCGCCGCCGCCCTGATCGGGGCCGGCCTGCTGATCACCGGTGGCGCGTACGCCGGTGCGTCTGCTGCGATGGCGTCGTCGGATGTGCAGACCGCCGCATCCTCCGAGCTGACCGTCGAGGACGGCGAGAAGCTGTTCACGGCGAACTGCGCCACCTGTCACGGCATGAACCTGGAGGGCACCGACAACGGCCCCAGCCTCATCGGCGTGGGTGAGCTGTCCGTCGAGTTCCAGCTCGCGACGGGTCGGATGCCGCTGCAGATGCAGGGACCGCAGGCTCCGCAGAAGCCGCCGCAGTTCACCGACGCGCAGATCCGCGCGATGGCCGCCTACGTGCAGTCCGTCGCCCCCGGACCGACCTACCCCGACGACGAGGTTCTCGACGGGAAGGGCGACGTGTCGCACGGTGCGGAGCTGTTCCGCATCAACTGCGCCATGTGCCACAACGTCGCCGCCGCCGGTGGTGCGCTCACCGAGGGCAAGTACGCCCCCGCGCTGACATCGACCAGCGCGCTGCACATCTACGCGGCGATGGTCACCGGTCCGCAGAACATGCCGGTGTTCGGTGACATGAACCTGAGCACCGAGGACAAGCGCGACATCATCTCGGCCCTGCTGTACCAGCAGGAGGCCGTCCAGGTCGGCGGGTTCACACTCGGTTCGCTGGGTCCCGTCTCGGAGGGCCTCTTCATCTGGATCTTCGGTATCGGCGCCCTGGTCGCCCTCACCGTGTGGATCACGGCGAAGTCCAACTGACGCACATACATCGAAGACTTACGTACGAGGAGCACCATGGCACACGACGTCGACACGCAGGCTCTTGACAGGGCCTACCAGCCCTCGCCGGGGCTGGGCGTCGCAGTCAGCGATCCCGCACAGAACCCGGGACTGCCGCCGCATCGTGAGCGGATGACCGACAAGGACCCGCGGGCCGAGAAGACCGCCGCCCGCACGGTCTACACGCTGTTCTACCTGTCGCTCGCCGCCAGCATCTGGGCCGTCGCCGCCTACATGCTGTTCCCGATCGAGAGCGGCGCTCTCATCGACGTGCGCAACAACAACCTGTTCGTCGGCCTCGGCATCGGCTTCGCCCTCCTCGCGCTCGGCCTCGGTGCCATCCACTGGTCCAAGGCGCTCATGTCCGACCGCGAGCACATCGAGCACCGCCACCCGACCCGCGGGCGCGACAGCACGCGTGAGGCCGCCGTGAAGGCATTCGCGGACGCCAACGAGGAATCCGGCTTCGGTCGCCGTACCATGATCCGCAACTCGCTGATCGCCGCCGTGGTGGCATCCATCGTGCCCGGCGTGACGCTGTTCCGCGGCCTCGCCCCGCACGCCACCGCCGAGCACCCCACCGCCGGCGACCCCGTGGCGCTTCTCAAGCACACCATGTGGGACAAGGGCACCCGTCTGGTCCGCGACCCCGACGGCACGCCGATCCGCGCGGCGGATGTGACCCTCGGCTCGGCGGTGCACGTCATCCCCGACGGTCTGAACGACCTCGGCCACGAGGGCGGTCTTCTCGAGGAGAAGGCGAAGGCCATCGTCCTGCTCATGCGCCTGCGTCCCGAGGATCTGATCGAGGACGAGGACCGCAAGGACTGGTCGTACGACGGCATCGTCGCCTACTCCAAGGTCTGCACGCACGTCGGCTGCCCGGTCGCGCTGTACGAGCAGCAGACGCACCACCTGCTCTGCCCGTGCCACCAGTCGCAGTTCGACGTGACCGAGCACGCCAAGGTCATCTTCGGCCCGGCCGCCCGCCCGCTGCCGCAGCTGCCCATCGCCGTCGACGATGAGGGCTACCTCATCGCGCAGAGCGACTTCAAGGAACCCGTCGGCCCGAGCTTCTGGGAGCGTCATTGAGCACCGCAACTCTTCACCAGGACACCACGAACGCCGACACCAGGCAGGCGCCTCTCGGTGGCCGGTTCATCGGCGCGACCGCGAACTACATCGATGAGCGCACCAGCCTCTCCGGCTTCGTCAAGGAGCTGGGCCGGAAGATCTTCCCCGACCACTGGTCGTTCATGCTGGGTGAGATCGCGCTGTGGAGCTTCGTGGTCGTGTTCCTGTCGGGCACGTTCCTGACGTTCTTCTTCCAGGCCTCGATGGTCCCCACGCACTACACCGGTGCGTACGAGCCGATGCGCGGCATCGAGATGTCCGCGGCCCTCGAGTCGACGCTGCACATCTCGTTCGACCTGCGCGGCGGTCTGCTGGTCCGACAGATCCACCACTGGGCGGCGCTGACCTTCGTCGCGGGCATCGGCGTGCACATGCTCCGTGTGTTCTTCACCGGCGCGTTCCGCAAGCCGCGCGAGCTGAACTGGGTGATCGGATTCGTGCTGTTCGTCCTGGCCATGGCTGAGGGCTTCACCGGCTACTCGCTCCCCGACGACCTGCTCTCGGGCAACGGCCTCCGCATCATCGACGGCATGATCAAGGGCATCCCGCTGATCGGCACCTGGACCTCGTACCTGCTGTTCGGCGGCGAGTTCCCCGGTACCGACATCGTCGGACGCCTGTACACCCTGCACATCCTGTTGCTGCCGCTGCTGGTGCTCGCGCTCATCGTGCTGCACCTGATGCTGATGGTGATCAACAAGCACACCCAGTTCGCCGGGCCTGGCCGCACCAACGACAACGTCGTGGGCTACCCGATGATGCCGGTGTACATGTCCAAGATGGGCGGGTTCCTGTTCATCGTGTTCGGCACGATCGTGCTGATCGCCTCGCTCTTCCAGATCAACCCGATCTGGAACTACGGTCCGTACGACCCGTCCCCTGTGTCCGCGGGTACCCAGCCCGACTGGTACATCGGCTTCGCCGACGGTGCGCTGCGACTGGCGCCGTCGAACCTGGACATCGTGTTCCTCGACCGCACCTGGTCGTTCGGCATCCTGATCCCGCTCGTGGTTCTGGGTCTGTTCATCGTGCTGGTCGCGCTGTACCCGTTCATCGAGGCGTGGATCACCGGTGACAAGCGCGAGCACCACATCGCGGTCCGTCCGCGCAACGCCCCGACCCGCACCGGAATCGGCGTCGCCGGCGTGATCTTCTACGCGGTGCTGTGGGCATCGGCTTCGTCCGACCTCATCGCGACGCACTTCATGCTGACGATGGAGGGTGTGATCCGCGCCCTGCAGATCCTGCTCATCGTCGGCCCGATCCTCGGCTACTTCATCGCCAAGCGCATCTGCATCGCGCTGCAGAAGAAGGACCGCGAGATCGTCCTGCACGGTTACGAGTCGGGCCGCATCGTGCGCCTCCCCGGCGGCGAGTTCATCGAGGTGCACCAGCCGGTCGACATCTACGACCGCTGGAAGCTGATCGACTTCGAGACGTACGAGCCTCTGGTCGTGCGCCCGAACGCGAAGGGCCGCATCCCGTGGCACGAGAACCTGCGCTCCTCGATCTCGCGCTGGTTCTTCGAGGACCGCCTGCAGCCGCTCACCCAGGCGGAGCTGCTCGCCGCGGACGCGCACCAGCACCACGCTCTCGCGAGCATGGCAGAGATCGAGGCCGAGGAGATCGCCGGAGCGCACGAGCGCGCCGGGGTCGCCGAAGACGACATCGCTCCCGTGGATCCGCATGTGCCCGAGACGGGCAACGTGCCGACCTCGGTGATCGCGAAGGAGCCCGTCAAGCGGCCGCGCAAGAAGAAGTCGGAGGACGGCGAGTAACACCCGCCGCTCCCCCACCGGAGGCCCCGTCGGCCGCTGAGCTCGTCTCAGCACCGGCGGGGCCTCTGGCATACCCCGCACTCCCCCGAGCGGATGCCATACGGCCGCGACCCGTGACCGGCACGGCGTACCCTGGGTTCATGATCGACCGCCACGACTACTTCGCCGCCAAGCTCGCCTACGAGACGGATGCCAGTGATGTGCACGCCGCACGCAAGGCCGGGACTCCTCTCGTCGTCGTCGACGTGCGCTCCGACGAGGCCTGGACCCAGGGACGCGTCCCCGGGGCGATCCACATGCACTACAGCGAGATCGCCACGCGTGCACCACAAGAGATCCCGCAGACGGCCGAGGTCATCGTCTACTGCTGGAGCCCGGGTTGCAACGCCGGCGCCAAGGGCGCGCTCGAGTTCGCCGCGCTCGGGTACGCGGTGCGCGAGATGATCGGCGGCTTCGAGTACTGGGGGCGGGAGGGCTATCCGGTCGAGGACGCCGACGGGGTGCATCGCCGCCCCATCGACCCGCTCACAGGCGTTCCCCGCGTGCGCATGCGCGCCTGAGCCGGTCCTGTCGTCATTCGCCGGGCGCGGACATGAAAGTATGACGAAGGCCCCTCAGGACAGGCCGGGCGGATTTCAAATGGTGGTCGCAACCTCCCGAAACTCGGTGTTGCGACCACCCCTTGAATCCGCCCACGTCCTGAGGGGCCTTCGTGGATGTCTCAGCGAGCGAAGTGGCCGCGGTAGTACTCGTACACCCAACCGACGATCGCCACGGCGAAGATCGCCAGGCCGATCGGCAGCAGGAAGTGCCCGACGGCCAGGCCGATGAGGAAGATCGCGGCGGAGGCGGCCAGCACGATGGGCCACCAGGACCACGGGCTGAACTCGCCCAGCTCGGGGTCACCGTCGTCGATGTCCGCCGTGAGCACGTCCTCGGGCAGCTCGCCGCCCTGCGCCTTGTGGGTCTTGCTCAGATAGAACGCGATCATCGCGCTCATCGCCGCGCCGAACAGCAGCGCGATGGAGCCGACCCACTCGATGGCCACGGTCACCGGGCGCTCGGAGTACTCGGTGATGCTCCACACCGTGTACCCGATCGCGACGATCGTGCAGAACGCACAGACGATCCACCACAGGATGACGTTGTCGCGCATGACTTACTTGCCCTCTCCGTCTGCGTAACCACCGACCGGCGCGGGCACGGGGTGCTCCGCGGCCTCGGGGTGGTTCAGGTCGAACGCCGGCCGCTCGCTGCGGATGCGCGGGATCGAGGTGAAGTTGTGGCGCGGGGGCGGGCAGGAGGTCGCCCACTCGAGCGACGCGCCGTAGCCCCACGGGTCGTTCACGGTGACCTTGGGCGCCTTGCGCGCGGTGATCCACACGTTCAGGAAGAACGGCAGCATCGACGCGCCGAGGATGACGGCACCGATCGTCGACACCTGGTTCTGCCACGCCCAGCCGTCCGCGGCCGAGTAGTCGGCGTAGCGACGCACCATGCCGTCGACGCCCAGCCAGTGCTGGATGAGGAACGTCATGTGGAAGCCGATGAACAGCATCCAGAAGTGCACGTAGCCGAGGCGCTCGTTCAGCATGCGACCGGTCCACTTCGGCCACCAGAAGTAGAAGCCCGAGAACATCGCGAACACGACCGTTCCGAACACCACGTAGTGGAAGTGTGCGACGACGAAGTACGAGTCGCTGAGGTGGAAGTCCAGCGGCGGCGAGGCGAGGATGACGCCGGTGAGACCACCGAACACGAACGACACCAGGAACCCGAGCGCGAACACCATGGGCGTCTCGAAGGTCACCGAGCCGCGCCACATGGTGCCGATCCAGTTGAAGATCTTCACACCCGTGGGCACCGCGATGAGCATCGTCATCAGGGCGAAGAACGGCAGCAGCACGGAACCGGTGACGTACATGTGGTGCGCCCACACGGCCACGGAGAGGGCGGCGATCGCGATGGTCGCGTACACCAGCGTCTTGTACCCGAAGATCGGCTTGCGGCTGAACACCGGGAACACCTCGGAGACGATGCCGAAGAAGGGCAGCGCGATGATGTACACCTCGGGGTGGCCGAAGAACCAGAACAGGTGCTGCCACAGCAGCACGCCGCCGTTGGCCGCGTCGTAGACGTGCGCACCCAGGACTCGGTCGGCACCGGCCGCGAAGATCGCGGCGGCCAGCACCGGGAACGCCATCAGGATGAGCAGGCTGGTGATCAGCGTGTTCCACGAGAAGATCGGCATCCGCCACATCGTCATGCCGGGGGCGCGCATCGTGATGATCGTGGTGATGAAGTTCACCGCACCGAGGATGGTGCCGAAACCGGACAGGCCGAGACCCAGCATCCACAGGTTGCCGCCGGCGCCGGGCGAGAAGGTCGCGTTGGCGAGCGGCTGGTAGGCGAACCATCCGAACGAGGCCGCACCCTGCGGGGTCAGGAAGCCGGCCACCGCGATCGTCGAGCCGAACAGGAACAGCCAGAAGGCGAACGCGTTCAGACGAGGGAACGCGACATCGGGGGCGCCGATCTGCAGCGGCAGCACGGCGTTGGCGAACCCGGCGAACAGCGGCGTCGCGAACATCAGCAGCATGATCGTGCCGTGCATCGTGAACAGCTGGTTGTACTGCTCCTTGGTCGGCACGATCTGCATGCCGGGGGCGAACAGCTCTGCGCGGATGACCAGCGCCATCACACCGCCGAGGAGGAAGAACAGCACCGAGGCGATGAGGTACATGTACCCGATCGTCTTGTGGTCGGTGGAGGTGATCCACTTCACGACGATGTTGCCCTTCTGCTCGACGCGCGAGGACGTGAGCAGAGCCGCCTGACGCGGCGGAAGGGTGGTGGGACGGGAGCGCGGAGCCTCGTCGGTGCGGGGTGCCTCTGTGGTGGACATGGGTTACTCCTCATCTCCCTCGAAGTTGTCCGAACCGTCGGAGCTGCTTCCGGTACCGGGGAAGTTCGCGAGTCGGTCGTAGGCGTCGTTGATGTCGCCGGTGTTGCCCTGCTCGCGCAGCGACTCGAGGTAGGCTTCGTACTCGTCCTGCTCGACGACCTTCACGTTGAACAGCATCATCGAGTGGTACTCACCGCACAGCTCGGCGCACTTGCCGTCGTACTCGCCGACACGGGTCGGGGTGAAGGACCAGGTGTTGTCCTTCCCGATGTACATGTCCTTCTTGTAGAGGAAGTCGATGATCCAGAACGAGTGGATGACGTCGCGCGACTGCAGGTGGATGGTGACCTTCTGGTCGACCGGCAGCACTAGGGTGGGCAGCTGGCTCTTGTCGATGTCGCCCTGGGCGTTCGGCTGCGCCTGGATGCCCATCGTCCAGACGGCGTCCTCGTTGTCGTCGTCCTGGCCGTTGTACTGGAAGTCCCACGCCCACTGCTTCGCGATGGCCGTGATCTCGACGTCGGGCTCGTCCCACTGTGTCTCGATCGCGGTCTGATCGCGCGCGGTGAAGAAGAACATGCCGAGCACCAGGATCAGCGGGACCACCGTGTAGAGGATCTCCAGCGGCATGTTGTAACGCAGCTGCACCGGCAGACCGGTCTGCCCCTTGCGACGGCGGTACACGACCGCAGCCCACCCCATTAGGCCCCAGGTGATGAGGCCGACGGCGAGCAGGACCACCCAGGAGGTGACCCACAGGCCGGCGACGCGCTCGGTCTGGTTCGTGGTGGCAGTGCCATCCTCGACGAAGCCTGGGAGGAAGCCGTGGAGTTCGGTGGGAGTACATCCCGCCAGGGCCACAGCTGCCGCGACTCCCAGAGGGAGGGCGGCCCAACGAAGGCGGCGATTCGACGGCACGATGCACCTTTCAGATCACGGACAGGGGCGGCCTCAAGTCTAGGGCAACCTCACACCCGATTCATGCCAACCACGCAGGTTGGCGGGTCTCAGTGGAAGCTGTCTCCGCACGCGCAGCTGCCCGCTGCGTTGGGGTTGTCGATGGTGAACCCCTGCTCCGAAATGGTGTCCTTGAAGTCGATCGAGGCGCCGTCGAGATACGGGACGCTCATGTTGTCGACGATGACCTCGACGCCGTCGAAGTCGACGGTCTGGTCGCCCTCGAGGAAGCGCTCGTCGAAGTAGAGCTGGTAGATCAGGCCGGAGCATCCGCCGGGCTGGACGGCGACGCGCAGGCGCAGGTCGTCGCGGCCCTCCTGCTCGAGAAGGCTCTTCACCTTCTGGGCGGCTGCATCCGTCAGCGAGACTCCGTGAGCGCGCGTGGTCTCGGCAGTCAGTGTGGTGTCGCTCATGTCACTCCTTGGAACGGCGGCAGCGGCATGCTGCTCAGCACCGATTCTACCGTCGGGGCCTGAGCCGGGGGCGGGAAGCGGGCGGCCTGGCGCCCCGCGCGCCGTCGACGACCCGGCGCAGGCAATGGTTCAGGATGCCGGGACGCCGGCGTTCATGCGCGTGAGGAGCAGCGCCTCGGTGCGCACGGCGTTGCGGAACGTCTCCAGGTGCAGCGACTCGTTGGGGCTGTGCGCGCGCGAGTGCGGGTCCTCCACGCCGGTGACGAGGATCTGCGCGCCCGGGAACTCCCGGACGAGATCGGCGATGAACGGGATGGATCCGCCCACCCCCAGGTCGACCGGCTCGACCCCGTAGCCGTCGGCCATGGCATCCCGCGTCATGGCGACCGCCCACCCAGCGGTGTCCACCAGGAATCCGTCGCCGAGGTCGACGTCCGAGAATGTCAGTTCCGCTCCGAAGGGCGCGTGTGCCCGCAGATGCGCCTCGAGGGCGCGGTACGCGTCGTGCGCGCTCTGGCCCGGGGCGACGCGCGCGCTGATCACGACGCTGACCTCCGGGAGCAGCGTGTTCGACGCCTCGGCCACGCTGGTCGCGTCGATGCCGGTGATCGTCACCGACGGCTTGTTCCAGATCCGGCTCAGGATGCTGTCGCGCCCGACCGGGGACACCCCGGGCAGCAGCCCGGTCTCCTCCCGCAGCGTCTGCTCCGAGTACGGCGGCGTGTCGGCGTCGCGGACGGCGAGTCCGTCGACGGCGACGGCACCGTCCGCGTCCCAGAGCGTCGCGAGCAGCGTGACGGCGGCCATCATGGCATCCGGCACCGCTCCCCCGAACATGCCGGAGTGCGAGGCGTGATCGAGCGTGCGGACGGTCAGCGTGAACCGCGCATTGCCGCGCAGCGACACGGTGAGACCAGGGGTGTGCGAGTCGAGATTGCCCGAGTCGGCCACGACGATGGCATCCGCTCGGAGCGCATCGGCATTGTCGGAGAGGAAGCGGGCGAACGAGCGGGAGCCGTACTCCTCCTCCCCCTCGATGAACAGGGCGATGCCCAGTTCGAGGTCGTCGCCGACCGTCTCGGCCACGGCGCGCAGCGCGGCGATGTGCGCCATGATGCCCGCCTTGTCGTCCGCCGCGCCCCGCCCGTACAGCCGCCCGTCGCGCACCGTCGGCTCGAACGGCGGGCTGTCCCACAGCTCCTCGGCGCCGGGCGGCTGCACGTCGTGGTGCGCGTACAGCAGGATGGTGGGCTTGCCGTTGCGGGCCGCCCTGGTGGCGAGCACGGCCGGCTGTCCCAGCTCGTCGGTGTCGTCGATGTGCGCGCGCAGCACTCTGACCTCGTCGAACACGCCGGTGTCGCGCGCCAGGGCGGCGACCGCCTCGGCGCTGCGCTCCAGCTGCGTCTGATCGAACGCCGGCCAGGCGATGCCCGGGATCCGGACCAGCGTGCCGAGGTCGTTGAGAGCGGCGGGCGCACCCAGCGCGACCGCCTCCAGCACGGCCGATTCGAGGTCGGATGATGCCGGCGTTGCAGAAGAGGTCATGCGGGTAATCTTAAGGTGAACCCCGACTTCAAACTGAGGACCCCCGTGCCCACTCCCTCTTCTCCGACGAACGACGACGCCCCCCAGACCCCGGCTGCGGGCAAGGGACGTGCGACGCCGACGCGCGCCGAGCGCGAGGCCGCCCGCCGCCGCCCCCTCGTCGCGAACACGAAGGAGGCCCGCGCGGCAGCGAAGGCCGAACTGCAGGCGCGCCGCGAGCGTGCCCGCATCGGCATGGAGAACGGGGAGGACAAGTACCTCCCGCCGCGGGACAAGGGCCCGCAGCGCCGTTGGGTGCGCGACTACGTCGACGCCGGCTGGCACATCTCGGAGTGGGTGATGGCCGCCATGCTGATCGTCATCATCGCGGCGATCATCCCGGTGCCGGAGGTGCAGTACTGGTCCATGCTCGGCCTGTGGGCGTACATGCTGCTCGCGATCGGCGACATGGTCCTGCTCGGCCTCCGGGTCAAGCGGAAGGCTGCCGCGAAGTTCGGTGCGGAGCGGCGTGAGAAGGGCCTCGGCTGGTACGCCGCCATGCGCGCCCTGCAGATGCGCTTCATGCGTCTGCCGAAGCCGCAGGTCAAGCGCGGCCAGTACCCCGCCTGATCCTCGCCGCCTCGCGGCGCGGGCGCGGTTCCGCGGGGGTCGACGGCCGCGCTGGCGTCAGCGCCGGGCCAGTCCGCGGTTGATCTGGCGCGCCCACAGCGGACCCCGGTAGAGGAACCCTGTGTAGCCCTGCACCAGGGTCGCGCCGGCATCCAGCCGCTTCTGCACGTCCTCGGCGGTCTCCACTCCCCCGACGGCGATGACGCAGAAGTCGTCGGGGACGGCGGCCTTGACCACGGCGAGCACCTCGAGCGAGCGCTCCCGCAGCGGTGCTCCCGACAGCCCACCGGCTCCGGCGGCTTCGACGATCGCCGGGTCGGTGCGCAGGCCGTCGCGCGAGATCGTGGTGTTGTGGGCGATGATCCCGTCCAGTCCCTCGACGACCGCGAGGCGCGCGATCGCAGCGATCTCGTCGTCGGGAAGGTCGGGCGCGATCTTGACGAGCAGCGGGGTGTCCCCCGCCGCCGTCTTCACGGCACGCAGCAGCGGCGCGAGCGTCTCGACGGCCTGCAGACCGCGCAGGCCGGGGGTGTTCGGCGACGACACGTTGACCGCGAGGTAGTCGGCGAGCGGGGCGAGCACGATCGCCGAGGTGACGTAGTCGGCGGTCGCGTTCTCCACGTCGACGACGCGGCTCTTGCCGATGTTCACGCCGATCACCGCGTGCGGGGCACGGCGACGCAGTCGCCTCAGCCGCCTGGCGGCGGCGTCCGCGCCGGCGTTGTTGAAGCCCATCCGGTTGATGACCGCACGGTCCGGAACGAGGCGGAACAGTCGCGGCTTCGGGTTGCCCTCCTGCGGGATCGCAGTGATCGTCCCGACCTCGACATGGCCGAAGCCCAGCGCGGCGAGGCCGCGCACCCCCACGGCGTTCTTGTCGAAGCCCGCGGCGACACCGAACGGCGACGGGAACGTCAGACCGAGGGCGCGGACCTGGAGATCGGATGCCGGCGCGCACAGCGCCCTGGTCACCCACGAGAAGGGTGGCACGCCGAGCACGCGGACGACGGCCATGCCGGCGTGGTGGGCGAACTCGGGGTCGAGGCGCGACAGGACGTGGCGGAAGAGCAGCGGATACATCACTGCCAGGCTACCGGTCGGAGCCCGGCGTCCCGGCATGGTCTGCGCGCAGCTCGCTGATGGCAGCCTCGAAGTCCTCCAGCGAATCGAACTCCTGGTACACGCTCGCGAAGCGGAGGTACGCGACCTCGTCGAGCTCGCGGAGCGGGCCGAGGATCGCGAGGCCGATCTCGTTGGTGTCGAGCTGCGAGACGCCGGTCTGACGCACCGCCTCCTCGACCTTCTGCGCGAGCACGGCCAGATCCGCCTCTGTGACGGGACGGCCCTGGCACGCCTTTCGCACTCCGGCGATCACCTTGTCACGGCTGAACGACTCCATCACACCGGAGCGCTTGATCACCATGAGACTGGCGGTTTCGGTGGTCGAGAATCGTCCGCCGCACTCGGGGCACTGCCGCCGGCGGCGGATCGACAGACCGTCGTCGCTGGTGCGCGAGTCGATGACGCGAGAGTCCGGATGCCGGCAGAAGGGGCAGTGCATGATCTCTAAGCGTACGCGCTGCGATCAGCGCGACCCCGGATTCCCCTGGAAGCGGGCTTCGATGGCCTCCCCGTGCGCGGGAAGGACCTCGGCCTCGGCGAGGGCGACCACCCCCGCCCGCACCTCGGCGAGAGCGGCGTGGTCGTACTCGATCACCTGTTGCGGGCGCAGGAACGTGTAGGCGCCGAGTCCGGGCGCGTACCGGGCCTGCCCGCCGGTGGGGAGCACGTGGTTGCTGCCCGCCATGTAGTCGCCCAGGCTGACCGGCGTCTGGTCGCCGACGAACACCGCCCCCGCGCTGGTGAAGTGTGCTGCGGCCGACGCCGCGTCCGCCAGGTGCAGCTCGAGGTGCTCCGGGGCGTACGCGTTGCTGAACGCCTCCGCGGCCGCCCGGTCGTCCACGAGCACGATCGCGGACTGGGGGCCCTCGAGCGCGGCAGCGACGCGCTCCCGGTGGCGGGTCGCGGCGGCGAGCTCGGCGACGTCAGCGGCGACGCGCTCGGCGAGCTCGGCCGAGTCGGTGACGAGCACGGCGGACGCCTGTTCGTCGTGCTCCGCCTGGCTGATGAGGTCCGCGGCGATGAGGCGCGGGTCGGCTCCGGCATCCGCGACGACGAGGATCTCGGTCGCGCCCGCCTCGGAGTCGGTGCCGACGACGCCGGCGACCGCACGCTTCGCGGAGGCGACGTAGTTGTTGCCGGGCCCGGAGACGACGTCGACGGGGTCCAGCCCCAGTGAGGCGACGCCGTGCGCGAGGGCGCCGATCGCGCCCGCGCCGCCCATAGCGTAGATCTCGTCCACGCCGAGCAGCGCGGCCGCGGCGAGGATCGTCGGGTGGACACGACCGCCGTGCTCGGCCTGCGGCGGCGATGCCAGGGCGATGGCGGTGACCCCGGCGACCTGCGCGGGCACGACGTTCATGATCACGCTGGACGGGTAGACGGCCTTGCCACCGGGGATGTACACGCCGGCTCTGGTCACCGGCTGCCACCGCTGGCGGATGCGCGCACCGGGGCCGATGTCGGTGACCTGCGGGGCGGGCACCTGTGCCGCCGAGGCCTGCCGCACCCGGTCGATCGCCGTCTCCAGGGCTGCGCGCACCTCGGGATCGACGTTGGCGAGCGCTTCGGCGAGGTGTGCGGCGGGAACCCGGATATCGTGACCGCTCACCCGGTCGAAGCGCTCCGCCTGCTCGCGCAGCGCGTCCTCCCCGCGCCGGCGCACGTCGTCGACGATGCGGGTCGCCGCGTCCAGCGCCTCGGCGCGCGCCTGCGTCGCACGCGGGACGGCTGCGAGCATGCCGGCGCGGTCCAGGTTCTTGCCGCGGAGATCGATGGTGCGCACGCACTCAGCCTTTCGTGACGTCGGTGATGTCGTGGAGGTAGCCGATGCGGCCGTCGTCATGGCGCACGACGTATGCGCCGCCGCGGTCCTCGATCGCGAGGGCCCAGGCCGTCGGGCCGATCCGGAACAGCGGGCGACCGTTCTCGTCGAGGACGTCGCGTTCGGTCGGCACCAGGATCCAGAACGGTGCGGGCTGTCCATCCGTCTCGGGGTCGCGTGCCGTGCTGCGACGCGAGTACGACGGCGCGTAGTCACCGGGCGACACCGTCGTGGACGTGCCGGTGTCGCCGCCGGAGGCGTGCGACGAGACCGGGAGGCGTGCGCCGTTCTCGTCGGCGTCGCCCTTGTCGACGTCGCTCCTGTCCGCGTCGACGGCGTCGTTGTCGGAGTCGAGTGCGTCGTCGTCGCCGTCCTGGATGACCATCGTCGTCTCGGTGTCCATCCGCGGCTGTGCCGCGGCGGGCGCCTCGTCGTCACCCGGCTGGGCCGGTCGCGCCGGCTCCTCGAGAGTCGGCGCGATGAGCTCGTGCACGTCGCCGATTCCGTCGTCCAGCACCGGGTGCTCACGCGTCAGGTCGTCGGCGGGCTCATCGGCATCCGTGTCCGGGTGGACAGGAGGGGCTGCCACCGTCGCGGGCGCAGGCTGCGCGGCGGCGGCCGGCTTGTCGGGGCGAGGGCGCGCGATCACCGGACGGACGGGATTGGCGTTGCGGTGCGCCAGGGTCTCAAGTCGTCCGTGGAAGTCCTCACGCAGACCGGGGATCAGCGGTGCCGCGACGGTGAACGTCACCAGCGCGAGCATCAGGAGCGTTTCGAGGATCGGCACCCAACCCGCCAGGTACTGCTCGAACTCGATCGAGCGGGCGATGCCCGCCCACAGCGCCTGCAGCCAGATCACGGAGGCGACCGAGAACGCGACCGACGCGAACTGGTCGATGCCGAGCGAGCCGACCCGGCGGATGCCGTCTGGAGAGAAGCGACGCAGCACGACGAGGAACACGGCCGCGGTGGGCACGCCGATCGACAGCACCCACGCGATCCCCTGCGACCACACCGACGAGCCGCCGGGCACGACCGGGAAGAAGCTTGCGATGAATGCGAGCGCCCACGCGCCGACGATCAGCAGTTCGCGCAGCGTGAGACCCAGGATCCCGTACTCGGGCTGGACCTGCTCCTCGTAGAGGATGCCGTCCGCGGCGGGATCCTGGTCCGCCCGCGTCCCGTCCGTCGGCGCGTCGGCGGCGGGCACGCCGGCATCCGGCTCGTCGCTGGTCCATTCGGTGCTCATCGGAGCAGTCCTTTCATCGCAGTCGGGTCCGCGTGCGAAACCCGATCCTACCGAGCCAGTCCGGGAGCCGCCCGGGACACGACTTGGGCGGTCAGCCGAGACAGCCGGGATGGTCAGCCGAGGCAGCTGGGCCCGAGCAGCGACTTCAGATCCCCGAACAGGTCGGCCGACACCTTCACCGGCATGGGCACCTCGAACACCTTCGCGGTGGCACCGCGGTGCACGCGCAGCATGACTTCGGTGTCGCCGGCATGACGTCGCAGCACGTCGGCCAGGTCGGTCATGACCCGCTCGGTGGCCCGCTGCTCGGCGACGAGCAGCGACAGCGGACCGGCGGCATCGAACGAGCCCACATCGGGCGCGAACGCCGACTGCGCATGCAGGTTCAGGCCGTCGTCACGTCGCGACACCCGGCCGCGGACCGCGAGGATGGCATCCTGCTGCAGCACGTGCTGGAACTCGGTGTAGGTCTTGCCCATGAACATGACCGTCACCTCGCCGTTGAAGTCCTCGACGGTGATCATGCCGTACGGGTTGCCGCTCGCCTTCGCGACCCGGTGCTGCACGCTGGTGACCAGGCCCGCGACGGTGACCTGGTCGCCGTCCTGCAGGTCTTCGGAGGTGAGCAGGTCGTTGATCGAGATCGACGCGTGCTTCGCCAGCGGCACCTCGAGACCCGCGAGGGGGTGATCAGAGACGTACAGGCCGAGCATCTCGCGCTCGAACGCCAGCTTGTCCTTCTTCGTCCACTCCGGCCGGTCGGGCACCTTCGCGGGCGGCGCCTCCTCCATCTCGTCGTACAGGCTGTCGAAGTCGAAGCCGATCGCCCCCTGGGCCTCGTTGCGCTTGCGGTCGACGGCCGCCTCGACGGCATCCTCGTGGACCTCCATCAGCGCACGACGGGAGTCGCCCATCGAGTCGAACGCGCCTGCCTTGATCAGCGACTCGACCGTGCGCTTGTTGGCGACGTGCAGCGGCACCTTGTCGAGGAAGTCGTGGAACGAGGTGAACGGGCCGTCCTTGCGGGCGGCGACGATGCCGTCGACCACGTTGCCGCCCACGTTGCGGACGGCGCCGAGGCCGAAGCGGATGTCCTCCCCCACGGCGGCGAAGAAGTTGATCGACTCGGAGACGTCGGGCGGCAGCACCCGGATGCCCATGCGGCGGCATTCGTTGAGGTAGAGCGCCATCTTGTCCTTGGAGTCGCCGACGCTGGTCAGCAGCGCCGCCATGTACTCGGCGGGATAGTGCGCCTTGAGGTAGGCGGTCCAGTACGACACCAGGCCGTACGCGGCGGAGTGCGCTTTGTTGAACGCGTAGTCCGAGAAGGGCAGCAGGATGTCCCACAGCGCCTTGATCGCGGCCTCGCCGAAGCCGCGCTCCTTCATGCCGCCCGAGAAGCCCTCGTACTGCTTGTCCAGCTCGGACTTCTTCTTCTTGCCCATCGCTCGGCGCAGGATGTCGGCCTGTCCGAGGCTGAACCCGGCCACCTTCTGCGCGATCGCCATGACCTGCTCCTGATAGATGATCAGGCCGTAGGTGGTGTCGAGGATGTCGCGCAGCGGCTCCTCGAGCTCGGGATGGATCGGTGTGATGGGCTGCAGCCCGTTCTTGCGGAGCGCGTAGTTGGTGTGCGAGTTCGCACCCATCGGGCCCGGCCGGTACAGCGCGATGACGGCGGAGATGTCCTCGAAGTTGTCCGGCTTCATCAGTCGCAGCAGCGAGCGCATCGGGCCACCGTCGAGCTGGAACACGCCCAGCGTGTCGCCTCGTGCCAGCAGGTCATACGCGGCGCGGTCGTCGAGGTCGAGGTGCTCGAGGTCGAGCTCTTCGCCGCGGTTGGAGCGTATGTTGTCGAGGGCGTCGGAGATGATCGTGAGGTTGCGCAGCCCCAGGAAGTCCATCTTGATCAGGCCCAGCGACTCGCACGCCGGGTAGTCGAACTGCGTGACGATCTGGCCGTCCTGCTCGCGGCGCATGATCGGGATGATGTCCAGCAGCGGCTCGGACGACATGATGACGCCGGCGGCGTGCACGCCCCACTGCCGCTTCAGTCCCTCGAGGCCGACGGCGCGGTCGAAGACGGTCTTCGCCTCCGGGTCGGTCTCGATGAGGGTGCGGAACTCGCTGGCCTCCTTGTACCGCGGATGCTGCGGGTCGAACATGCCGTCCAGGGGCATGTCCTTGCCCATCACGGGCGGCGGCATGGCCTTGGTGAGGCGCTCGCCCATGCTGAACGGGAAACCCAGCACGCGTCCGGCATCCTTGAGCGCCTGCTTGGACTTGATCGTGCCGTAGGTGACGATCTGCGCCACCCGCTCGGACCCGTACTTCTCGGTCACGTACTCGATGACCTCGCCACGGCGGCGGTCGTCGAAGTCGACGTCGAAGTCGGGCATCGAGACGCGGTCGGGGTTCAGGAAGCGCTCGAAGATGAGGCCGTGCTCGAGCGGGTCGAGATCGGTGATCCGCATCGCGTAGGCCACCATCGAGCCGGCGCCGGAGCCGCGGCCGGGGCCGACGCGGATGCCGTGGTCCTTGGCCCAGTTGATGAAGTCGGCGACCACCAGGAAGTAGCCCGGGAACCCCATCTGCAGGATGATGCCGGTCTCGTACTCGGCCTGCTTGCGGACCTTGTCGGGGATGCCGTTCGGGTACCGGTAGTGCAGCCCCTTCTCGACCTCCTTGATGAGCCAGCTGTCCTCCGTCTCGCCGTCCGGCACCGGGAAGCGCGGCATGTAGTTGGCCGAGATGTTGAACTCGACCTCGCAGCGCTCGGCGATGAGCAGCGTGTTGTCACAGGCGTCGGGGTGATCGCGGAACAGCTGCCGCATCTCCTGCGCGGTCTTGATGTAGTAGCCGTCGCCGTCGAACTTGAACCGGTTCGGGTCGTCGAGAGTCGAGCCGGACTGCACGCACAGCAGAGCGGCATGAGCATCGGCCTCGTGCTGGTGCGTGTAGTGCGAGTCGTTGGTGGCGACCAGTGGGATGTGCAGATCCTTGGCGAGCCGCAGCAGATCGGTCATGATCCGGCGCTCGATGGACAGGCCGTGGTCCATGATCTCGGCGAAGTAGTTGTCGCGGCCGAAGATGTCCTGGAACTCGGCCGCCGCCGCGCGCGCCGCGTCGTACTGGCCGAGGCGCAGGCGGGTCTGGATCTCGCCGGACGGGCAGCCGGTCGTCGCGATCAGGCCCTTGCTGTACGTCTGCAGCAACTCGCGGTCCATGCGCGGCTTGAAGTAGTACCCCTCCATGCTGGAGCGGGAGCTCAACCGGAACAGGTTGTGCATGCCCTCGGTGCTCTCGCTCCACATGGTCATGTGGGTGTAGGCGCCGGAGCCGGACACGTCGTCGCTCTTCTGGTCTGGCGAGCCCCAAGCGACGCGCGACTTGTCGCTGCGGTGCGTGCCGGGCGTGACGTACGCCTCGAGGCCGATGATCGGCTTCACGCCGGAAGCGTTCGCGGCCTTGTAGAACTCGAAGGCCGCGAACGTGTTGCCGTGGTCGGTGACCGCGATGGCCGGCATCCCGTAGTCGGCCGCCGCCTGGGTCATCGCGTTGATCTTCGCGGCGCCGTCCAGCATCGAGTACTCGCTGTGGACATGGAGGTGCACGAAGGAGTCGGATGCCATGGTTCGAGTCTACGAGGGGGGCCGACATCGGCGGGGCTCACACCGGTCAGGCGGGCGGACGAAGCCTCACGCCGCGTCAAGGCACCGGCACGAATGTCGGGATCGCATCGACAACCGTGACGTACACCCGGCTGGACCAGCGGTCGTCATCGAGTCCGCCTCGGCCCACGATCAAGCCCTGTGCGGTGTCGACATCGACGGTCTGCATCCAATCGCTCTCGCCACCCTCGGGGAAGGCGATCGTCGTGATGTCGCCGTCGACGCGCTCCACGCGTGCACCCTCGACCAGCGCGAGCGCCTGGAACATCGCGGCTCGGAGATCTGCCGGCGCCAGGTTGAAGCCGACCGGATCGCCGAGCTGCGGTGGGGCGCATTCCGAGAGGTACTCGTACGACGAGTTGTCCAGCCACTCTACGAGTGCGCGCGGATCGCGCGGCATCTCGTCGTAGTAGCAGGACAGCGCGTTCCGCGCGAACTGGTGGACGTCGGCCGGATCGACACCCTCGGCGCCGACGCCGGTCACGCCGTGGAGACCCCCCGGATACACCTCGACGCGCGTGCCGAACTCGAGCTGATCGACGGCGTTCTTCGCCGTCCCGGCGTCGGGACCGGAGATCTCGAGCAGTTCCGTGGATTCGCCGTAGTCCTCGACCCAGTCACCGGAGCGGTCGGCGGGCACGTACAGCGACCGGGACTGGCGCACCACAGCGGTCGTCGCCGAATCCTGACTGTCCCAGTAGCCGCCGTCGGGACTGGTCTCGTCCGCGCGCCAGCCGAGGCGTTGCGTCGACACCTCCTGAATCCGGAGGTACTGCCCCGGCGCCGGGTCGAGGACCGTCGCCGAGAGCGTCGCCTTCGCCGCCGCATTCAGCGCCTCCGCTGCCGATGCGCTCGATGTTGCGGGCGGCGCGATCACCGACCCCACCACGATCGCCGTGACCGCCGTTCCGGCCACGAGACCGCCGATGCCGACACCCGCCCAGGCATGCCTACGGCGCCGAGCGTGGGCGGGGCGCGTCGCACGCGTCACTTCGTTCATGAGCGTCCGCCGGGCGACTGCGACCGTCTGCTCCGACACCTCGTTCTCTGCTGCGCCGATCTCACGCACGCGTTCCATAAGCGACATCGCTCTCCTCCTTCGCCATCCAGGTCAGCCGGGTCGCCGTGTGCGAACCCGGAGGTGCGAGCTTGCGCCGGACACGGTTCAACCGCGACCTGACCGTGCCGATGGGTATGCCGAGCGCGATGGCGATCTGCTCGTAGGTGAGGTCCGCCCACGCATACAGCAGCAGGGTGTCGCGGTCGCGCGACGCGAGCGCCGCGATGCGCGGCGCAAGCGAACGCACAGCGGCATCCGCGTCCAGTCGCTCGTCCGCCGCGCCGTGCACGCTCTCCGGCTGCGGCGACGCACCTGCCGCCGCCTGGAACGATCGCCACTGCCGGGCCTCATCGGCTCGATGCTTGCGGACGATCCGCGTGGCGATGCCGAGCAGCCACGGCAGCGCTGATCCGACGCTCCGATCGAAGGCGGCGCGTTTGTTGAACGCCACCAGGAACGTCTCGCTCAGCGCATCGTCGACGGCATCCGGTCCGACCCGTCTGCGGATATAGCCGCCGACCGGCCGGACGTGCCGCTCGAAGATCGTCGAGAAGGCCTCTGGCTCGTCGATCGACCGGGCGATGATGTCGCTGTCTGTGCTCACACTCTGTATTGCCTTCGCGCCGGAATCCGGTTCACGGCACTTCGATCGATCGCCGATACGCTGAATCGTATGCCCACCCCCGAGTTCGTCCTCCGTCTCCGTGAGCGCGTCGGTCACGAACCGCTGCCCCTCGTGGGTGTGACGGCCGTGGTGTTCCGCGACGAGAAGGTGATGCTCGGCCGGCGTGCCGACAATGGCGCGTGGCAGCCGATCGCCGGCATCGTCGAACCCGGCGAGGAGCCGGCGGACGCCGCCGCGCGGGAGTGCCTGGAGGAGGCCGGGGTGGTCGTGTCCGTCGACCGGCTCGCGCTGGTTCATCGACTGCCTCGCGTGACCTACGCGAACGGCGACCAGGTGGACTACCTGGATCTCGTGTTCCGGTGCAGCTGGGTCTCCGGCGACCCGCGCCCGGTCGACGGCGAGCTCTCCGAAGTGGGCTTCTACGACCTCGCCGCGATGGGCGATCTCGACCAGTCCGAGGTGCGCAGGATCGCGCTCGCCGTCGCCGAGGACGACCCGGCACACTTCCGCGGCGGACGCGTCAGGCGCTGAGAGCCGTCACCCCTTGCGCAGATCCAGCCGCATGAGCACGCGCGGGAACCCGCTGAGCACGGATCCGGTGTCGGCCGCCTTCACGAAACCCGCCCGCTCGAACAGCGCTCGGGTGCCGACGTACGCCATGGTCAGATCCACCTTCTCGCCACGGTTGTCCACCGGGTACCCCTCGACAGCCGGAGCCCCGCGCTCACCGGCGTAGGCCACGGCGCCGTCGATCAGCGCATGCGTCACGCCCTGCTTGCGATACCCGGGCCGGACCCGGAAGCACCACAGCGACCAGACGTCGAGATCGTCGACGTGCGGGATCAGCCGGTTGCGCGCGAAACTCGTCTCACGACGCGGATGCAGGGCCGCCCAGCCGACCGGCTCGCCATCGAGGTACGCGATGACGCCGGGCGGCGGATCCTGCGCACACAGCTCGCGGACCTTCTCGGCCCTGGCCTCTCCGCGCAGGGCGAGATTCTCCTTGCTGCCGAGGCGGTAGCTCAGGCAGAAGCAGACGTTCGAGGTCGGCTTCTTCGGGCCGACCAGCGTGGCGACGTCCTCGAAGACCGTCGCGGGCCGCACCTCGATACTCATGCCGAAAGTGTGCCACCGGCATCCGACATCCGGGGCCGAATCAGTCGCCGCGCAGGAGCCGCAGCGCGTGCTGGAAGTCGTCCGGGTAGGGCGAGGTGAACTGCACCCACTCCCCCGTGGCCGGGTGGGCGAAGGCGAGCTGATGCGCGTGCAGCCATTGACGGCTCAGACCCAGCCGGGCCGACATGGTCGGGTCGGCTCCATACAGCGGGTCGCCGACGCACGGATGCCGGTGGGCCGCCATGTGCACACGGATCTGATGCGTGCGTCCGGTCTCGAGATGGATCTCGAGCAGCGAGGCGCCGGGGAACGCCTCGAGCGTCTCGTAGTGGGTGACCGACGGCTTGCCGTCGGGGGTCACCGCGAATTTCCACTGGTGGTGCGGATGCCGGCCGATGGGCGCGTCGATGGTTCCGGCGAGCGGATCGGGGTGCCCCTGCACCACCGTGTGGTAGATCTTCTCCACGGTGCGGTCCTTGAACGCATGCTTCAGCGCCGTGTAGGCCGACTCGGTCTTCGCGACCACCATCAGGCCGCTGGTGCCGACGTCCAGCCGGTGGACGACGCCCTGTCGTTCCGGCGCGCCACTGGTGGCGACCCGGAAGCCGGCCGCGGCGAGGGCTCCGACCACGGTCGGGCCTTCCCAGCCGAGCGAGGGGTGCGCGGCCACGCCCGTGGGCTTGTCCACCACCACGATGTCGTCGTCATCGTGGACGATGCCGAGCTCAGGCACGGCGATCGGGACGATGCGGGGCTCCTCCTTCGGCTGCCAGCTCACCTCGAGCCAACCGCCGGCGCGGAGCCTGTCCGACTTGCCGAGCACGACTCCGTCGAGGCTGACCCCGCCGGCCTCCGCGACCTCCGCGGCGAAGGTGCGCGAGAACCCCAGCATCTTCGCCAGCGCGGCGTCCACGCGCGTGCCGTCGAGACCGTCGGGGACGGGCAGTGTGCGGTGATCCACCGTCAGCTCTCCTGTGCGGCATCCGCCGGCGCGACGTGATCGCGCTCGCGGGTGCCGTCGAGCCGCAGCCCCATCACGACGAGGAGCGCGACGACGATCATCCCGCAGACGATGAAGATGTCGGCCACGTTGAAGATCGCGGGCATCATCCAGGGCATGGAGATCATGTCCACCACGTGACCGACGGCGAAGCCCGGCTCACGGAACAGTCGGTCCGTGAGGTTTCCGAGTACGCCGCCCAGCAGGCAGCCGAGGACGACCGCCCAGATGCGCGAGCGGATGTCGAGCGCCTTCCAGACGATGATGACCGTCACGACCGCCAGCGCGATGGTGAAGATCCATGTCATGCCGGCGCCGATCGAGAACGCTGCACCCGAGTTGCGCACGAAGTGCAGTTGCAGGAACTCGCCGAGCACGGGCACGGCCTCGTTCTCGGGCAGATTCTGCACCGTGAGGTGCTTCACAAACTGATCGGCGGCCAGCACGATCGCCGCGAGAACCGCGACGATGGCACCGGCCGCCGACCGACGAATGGGGCGACGTCCTGCCAAGACGACCTACAGGCCGATGGCGGACACCGGGGTCGCGTCGCTGGACGAACCCTTCTGGTCCAGCTCGCGCAGCTGACCCTCGATCAGCGCGCGCAGCTTGCCGCGGTAGTCGCGCTCGAACTCGCGGAGCTCGGTGATGCGACCCTCGAGGGTGTTGCGCTCGCGCTCGAGACGAGCGGTCTCCTCGCGCTGCTTCGCCTCGGCCTCGCTGCGGATGCGGCTGACCTCGGCCTCCGCCTCCTCGATGAGCTGCTTGCGCTTGGCCTCGCCCTCGGCGACGTGCTCGTCGTGCAGACGCTGGGCGAGCTCGATGATGCCGGCGGTGGCGCTGGTGGCCTCCACGGGGCCCGAGGCGGCCGGGGCAGCGGGTGCGGCGGCGGCCGCGGGGGCGTTCTCACCGGACTCGTACGCGGCGAGCTTGGCCTTCAGCTCGTTGTTCTCCTCGATGGTCTTGCGCCATTCAACGACGATCTCGTCGAGGTAGTCGTCGACCTCTTCCGGGTCGAAGCCGTCCTTGAAGCGGACGTGCTGGAACTCCTTGTGGACGACGTCATCCGGGGTCAGTGCCATGTGAGGCTCCTCTTTCGATGAGTTCGGTGGCCAGTCGTTGAGAGATGGCGCGTGGTTCGTTCGACGCGAACCCGGGGCGCGCGCCTGGGAGCCAAGCATAGTCCCCCAGTCTGTGCGACGCGATGTCGCACTGAGGTGCTCGACTCAGGTGACGGCGCGGACGATGGACATCAGGATCAGCACGCACAGCATCGTCAGCGCGAAGCCGAAATCGAGTGCGAGCGTGCCGATGCGCAGCGGCGGGATCAGACGGCGGAAGAAGCGGATCGGCGGATCCGTGACGGTGTACACCGCTTCGGCGGCGACCAGCCCGAAGCCCTGGGGGCGCCATCCCCGGTTGAACAGCGGGATGTATTCCAGGACCAGCCGTGCGATGAGCACCACGATGTAGAGAGTCAGCACCAGTTCGACGATGCCGCCGATGATGCTGAGAACAGAGCCCACCGCGGATCAGGAGTGATCGAACGAGGCGGAATCCGCCTGCGCAATGGTGCCTTGACCCGAGACGGCGATGTTCTCGGGCGAGAGAAGGAAGACCTTGCTCGTCACGCGCTCGATGCGCCCGTACAGACCGAGCGACAGGCCGCTGGCGAAGTCGATCAGACGGCGAGCGTCAGCATCGCTCATCTGCGAGAGGTTGATGATCACCGGTACGCCCTCGCGGAAGTTCTCGGCGATCACCTGAGCATCGCGGTACTGCTTGGGGTGCACGGTGAGGATCTCGTTCACGGTGCCCGCGGCAGGCTGGCGGACCTCAACGGGACGGCGCAGCGGAGTGACGGGTGCCGGCGGCTGCTCGTCGCGCTCACGATCGCGATCGCGCTCACGGGAGGCGCGCGCGGGTGTCGCGGCGGGCTGCTCCTCGTACACCTCTTCCTCATCGGCGAGGCCGAGATACACCATGGTCTTCTTCAGCGGGTTACCCATCGTGTCCTCCGTGTCGAACTGTCGGGCTGGTCTGGTTGAAAGGTTAACCCCGGTCGGGGCGGGGTCCTGTGATTGCCGAGCCGATCCGCAGGTGTGTCGCACCCGCGTCGATCGCCTCGGCGAAGTCGCCGGTCATCCCGGCGGAGATCCACGTCGCATCCGGTGCGATGCGGCGGATGCCGTCGGCCACCGCGCGCAACCGGGCGAATGCCGGAGCGGGCGGTTCGTCCAGTGGTGCCACAGCCATCACGCCGCGCAATCGCAGAGTGTCGAGCTCGAGGATGCGTTCGGCCAGCGCACCGGCCTCGTCCGGCGCGACGCCGCCGCGGCCGGGATCCTGCGTGAGGTTCACCTGGACGAGCACGTCGAGCGGATGCAGGTCGGCAGCGGCCCGGTGCAGCGCCTCGGCGAGCTTGACGCGGTCGACCGAGTGGACGGCATCCGCATCGCGTCGAATGGCGGCGGCCTTGTTGGTCTGCGCCTGTCCGATGTAGTGCCACCGCAGCTGATCGAGGCCGGGCCCGTGCGCGTCGCGAAGGGCGGCGCGTTTCGCCGTCAGCTCCTGCTGCCGGTTCTCGCCGACATCGGTGACCCCGAGCGCGGCGAGCTCCTGCACGAGCTGGGCGGGGTGGAACTTGGTCACCACGATGCGGGTGATCTCGCTCGCATCCCGATCGGCCCGGCGGGCGGCGTCGGCGATCTGCTCATCGATCGCCGACAGCCGCTCCTGCAGACTCACGGGCCCGCGTTCGCTCACCTCAGGAACTCGGGGATGTCGAGGTCCTCGTCGGCGAACGCCGGGTCGATGCTCGACGACACCGGCGCGGGGGCCGCCGGCCTGGCCGGCTCGGGCTTGCGCTCGGGCTCATCCTCCTCAAGACGAACCTCGGGCAGCGGGGTCGCGGCGGGGCGCTCGACGACCATCGGCTCCAGCTTCGTCGCGGGCTGGCCGCCGTCGAAGCCGGCAGCGATCACCGTGACCCGGACCTCGTCGCCGAGCGTGTCGTCGATGACCGTACCGAAGATGATGTTCGCCTCGGGGTGAGCGGCCTCCTTGACGAGGTCGGCGGCGTCGTGGATCTCGAAGATGCCGAGGTTGGACCCGCCCTGGATCGACAGCAGCACGCCGTGCGCGCCCTCGATCGAGGCTTCGAGCAGCGGCGACTCGACGGCGAGCTCGGCCGCCTTGATCGCCCGGTCTGCACCGCGCGCCGAGCCGATGCCCATCAGTGCGGATCCTGCTCCCTGCATCACCGACTTCACATCGGCGAAGTCGAGGTTGATCAGCCCCGGCGTGGTGATCAGGTCCGTGATGCCCTGGACACCGGCGAGGAGAACCTGGTCGGCGGTGGCGAACGCCTCGATCATCGAGATGCCGCGGTCACTGATCTCCAGCAGACGGTCGTTGGGGACGACGATGAGGGTGTCGACCTCTTCCTTCAGCTTGGCCACACCGGCCTCGGCCTGGCTCTGCCGGCGGCGCCCCTCGAAGGAGAACGGCTTGGTGACGACACCGATGGTCAGAGCGCCGATCGACTTCGCGATGCGCGCCACAACGGGAGCACCGCCGGTGCCGGTGCCGCCGCCCTCTCCGGCGGTGACGAAGACCATGTCGGCTCCGGTCAGCGCCTGCTCGATCTCCTCGGCGTGGTCCTCGGCGGCGCGACGGCCGACCTCAGGGTCGGCGCCCGCGCCGAGCCCGCGGGTGAGCTCGCGACCCACGTCGAGCTTGACGTCGGCGTCGCTCATCAGCAGCGCCTGCGCATCGGTGTTCACGGCGATGAACTCGACGCCGCGCAGGCCGAGTTCGATCATGCGGTTGACGGCGTTGACGCCGCCACCGCCGACGCCGACGACCTTGATCACGGCGAGGTAGTTCTGGTTCTGGCTCATGGCCGGCCTCCGTTATTCGAGCCTGACGAGGGATAAACCTTAAACCTCAAGAAGAGGGTTAAACTATTTCCCGGTATTGCGTTCTTTGATCGACGGTAGGCCAGCGGGCCCCGTCCGCTCGCAGCGACACGGCGTGTCGTGGCGATCCCCGATGATGCGTGCTCAGCCGACGACGGCGACCGAGGGCGAGGAGACGTCGAAGGTGCGCGCGTCCGGTGCGGCGGCCATCACCTTGACCAGAGCCGTGGCCTTCTTGACGGAGTTCTCGGCGCTGCCCCAGATCACCGTGCGGTCCCCCTGCAGACTGAGCGTGACGTCGTCCGCTGAGGTGGCCCGCACGCCGACCACGGTGGCGCGCAGGTCGGCCGGAAGAGTGCGGACGACCATCCCGGCGCTGCGGAATGCCGCCGAGTCCCTGCCGCCCGAGATCTCGAGCAGCGGCTGCCCCTCGGGCGCCTGCTCGGTGGTGGCCAGCACGACGCCGGCAGCATCGACCAGTGAGAATCCGGCGTCCGATCGGATGACCCCGATCGGGGTTCGCTCGACGATGCGCACCAGCAGTTCGTGCGGCGGACGCGCCTCCAGCGCGTAGGACTCGATGATGGGGAAAGCGACGAGGGCGGATTTCACCTCGCTCGCGTCGACGAGCGCCAGCGGGGTTCCCAACTGCGCGCCGAGCGCCTGCTCCACAGCCGCGGGATCGAGGCTCTCCGCGCCGGCGACGGTGATCTTCTCGACCGCGAACAGCGGACTGTACGCGGCCACCACGCTGCCGACCACGAGCGCGAGCACGGCTCCGAGCGTTCCCCACCACAGCATCCGTCGCCGGCGCGAGCGCTGGGTGAAGCGGCGGATCTCGGCGCGCAGCGCCTTGCGACGCGCCCTCGCCGCCCGCCATACGTCGACGCTGCTCAGCTCCCGCTCGACGTCCTTCACCTCGACGACCTGCACGTCGACCGGCGCCGTGTCCGCCGCCCCGCCCGCCGGCGGCGTCGCGACGGCATCCCGATCGCCGACGACCGCCTCGGGCGGGTCGGCCACGACGGCGCGGCGCCCACGCCGGGCAGGCCGGTCTCCCTCGGGCTCGTCCGCCGATGCGGGCAGCGGTGCCGGGCGTCGCATGTCAGGCTCCGGGAGTCCGCCGAAGGGAATCGAGCACCTGCGGGATGATCTGGTAGACGTTGCCGCATCCGAGGGTGACGACGTAGTCGCCGTCTTTCGCGACCTGCGCCGTATAGTCGGCGGCGTCCTGCCAGTCCGGCACGTAGTGCACCTTCGCGGGGTCGGAGAACGCGCCGCTGACCAGTTCGCCGGTCACGCCGGGAACCGGGTCCTCCCGCGCGCCGTACACGTCGAGCATGACCGTGTGGTCGGCGAGTTCTTCGAGAACCTCGGCGAACTCGCGGAACATGTGCTGCGTGCGCGAGTACGTGTGCGGCTGCTGGATCGCGATGATGCGGCCCTCACCGGCGATGCTGCGCATCGCCTCGAGCGCGGCGCGAACCTCGGTCGGGTGATGCGAGTAGTCGTCGTACACCTCTACCCCGCGGGCCTCGCCGTGCCGCTCCAGCCGGCGAACCGTGCCACCGAACCCCTCGACGGCGCGGACGGCGTCGGGCAGGACATGGCCGAGGGTGAGCAGCACCGCGACGGCGCCTGCCGCGTTGATCGCGTTGTGGGCGCCGGGCACCTGCAGCTGCATGCGCGCCGACTCGCCGCCGTGCACGAGGGTCGCGGAGACGGGCCCGCGTGCGACGATGTCGTCGATGCGCAGCCCGGCATCCGCCGTCTGGCCGAAAGTGAGAACGTTCGGATGCCGGAGGCCTGCCCGAACGCGCTGCGCGCCAGGGTCGTCGCTGGAGATCACCACGGCCTCGGACGCCTCGTTCCCGAACCGCACGAAGGCGTCGTAGAAGGCGTCCTCCGAGCTGAAGAAATCGAGGTGATCGGGGTCGACGTTCGTGATCAGCGCGATCGCGGTGTCGTAGAGCAGGAAGGTCCCGTCGGACTCGTCCGCCTCGATGACGAACAGCGGATCGGCGCCTGTCGCACTCGACGTGCCGAGCTGCTCGATCACGCCGCCGTTGACGAAACTGGGGTCGGCGCCGAGCGCCTGGAGCGCGGTGACGAGCATGCCGGTCGACGTGGTCTTGCCGTGCGCGCCGGCGACCGACACCAGCCGGCTTCCGCCGATGAGCCAGTGCAGCGCCTGCGAACGGTGGATCACGTGCAGACCGCGCTGCTTCGCCGTGACGAACTCCGGGTTCTCGGGCCAGATGGCTCCGGTGTGCACAACCGTGTCGGCTTCCCCGAGGTGGGCGGCATCATGGCCGACGTGCACGACCGCTCCGGCCTCTGCCAGCGCGCGCAGGTTGTCGCTGTCGGCGCGGTCGGAACCCGACACGCGGATGCCGGCGTCGAGGAACATCCGGGCGAGCCCGCTCATGCCCGAACCGCCGATGCCGATGAAGTGGGCGCAGCGGATGGTTTCGGGGATCGGGAGAGAGAGGTCGGGTCTGATCATGTCGCGTTCAGTCTACTTTCCGCCGGTGGCGGCCCTGTCCGCGACGGCCCTGTCGACGAGCGCGACGAGGTCCTCGGTGCCGGTGCGCGTACCGACCTCCGCGGCTGCCGCGGTCATGCGCGCGAGCCGCTCAGGGTCGCCGAGCAGCGGGATCACCCGGGTGCGCACCGCGTCGCCGTCGAAGGCCGCATCGTCGAGCAGGATGGCGGCGCCCGCCTCGACGGCGGAGGCCGCGTTGAGTCGCTGCTCGCCGTTGCCGACGGCATAGGGCACGTAGACGGCGGGGATGCCGAGTGCGCTCACCTCGCTGACGGTCGCCGATCCCGATCGGGAGACGACCAGGTCGGCGAGGGCGAAGGCGAGATCCATCCGGTCGACATAGCGGCGCAGGGTGTATCCGGGCACGCCGGGGTCGGCCAGTTCGCTGCGCTCCCCCGTCACGTGCAGCAGCTGCCAGCCCGCGGCGAGCACGTCGGCCCACGAGTCGGCGAGCGCGTCGTTCAGCCGCTGCGCGCCCAGCGAGCCGCCGAACACGAGGAGCACGGGCCCGTCGGCATCCAGCCCGAATTCCGCCGCCGCCTGCGCCCTCAGTGCCGTGCGATCCAGGTCCACGATCTCGCGGCGCAGTGGCATCCCGACGACCTCCCCCCGCGCGAGCGGGGTGCCGGGAAACGCGACCCCGACGGCCGCAGCGCGCCGGGCGCCGAGCACGTTGGCCAACCCCGGCTTCGCGTTCGCCTCGTGGACGACGAAGGGCACGCGCTCGCGCGCCGCCGCCACGTAGGCGGG
>NZ_JAPSJA010000089.1 GCF_031178525.1 Microbacterium sp. | reverse complement strand
CGCATGCTCAGGCGCCACACCGCCCAGGCGAGCGCCGTCGTGAGCGCCGCCGTCAGGAGGATCGTGAAGAGGTACTGCCTCACGCGCGCTCTTCGTCGGGCGCCGTCGGCGCGGACTCGCGCGCGGCAGGCGCGGGGCTGTCGTCGTCCGCGAGCTCGAGCAGGTCGCCCAGCACGTCGCGCAGGTCGTCGCGCGACACGGCCCCGTCGCGCAGGATCCGCACGCGCGGCTCGTCTTCCCGCGGGCCGACGAGCGCTGTCGCGTCGACGATCGTGGACGCGACGCCCGTGCGGGACGGGCCGCCGTCGAGGTAGACGGCCACGCTGTCGCCGAGCATCGCCCGCGCGTCGTCGCCCGTCACCGCCGCCGGCTTGCCCGTGAGGTTCGCGCTCGAGACCGCGAGCGGGCCCGTCTCGGTCAGCAGCTCGAGGGCGATCCGGTGATCCGGCATCCGCACCGCGACCGTGCCCTTCGTGTCTCCGAGGTCCCACGACAGCGACGGCTGCGCCGGCAGCACGATCGTCAGCCCGCCGGGCCAGAAGCGCTCGACGAGACGCTCGACCGGCTCGGGCACCTCCTCGACCAGCGCACGCATGGCGTCGACGCCGGAAACCAGCACGGGCGGAGGCTGCTGCCGGCCGCGCCCCTTCGCGTCCAGCAGCCGCTGCACGGCCTGAGCGTCGAACGCGTCGGCCGCAACGCCGTAGACCGTGTCGGTGGGCATCACGATGAGGTGGCCGCGCGCGATCGCCTGGCGTGCCTGACGCATGCCGGAGAGCAGCTCGGCCTCGTCGCTGCAGTCGAAGAGGGGGGAGGACATCGGCACGATTCTATTTGCTTTGCCTCTGTCTGCTTCGCCCGCGTGCCGCCCCTCGTGTCTCGGCGATGTCCGGCGGCGCCGCGCCGCCCGGTGCGCGGGTGTATCACGCGGTGAAGGCCCCACTCCTCAGCGACAGTGCAAGACGTCCGTCACGGACGCGCCGGCCCGCTGCGGCGCGGAGGCGATCCGTCCTCGGTGCGGACGACACGACCAAGAACAGGACCTGAGGACCGCCCGATGACAACGATCGACGCCCCCCGTCCGCTTCTGGGCCGCCCCGCGGCACCGCTCGTTCCGCCCATCGCGCCGCCCACCCCGGACGACGACGCCGTAGCCGACGTCATCCCGAGGCTCGCGGCCCCCGTGACGACGCCTCCGCTCGCCCGGCGCCGTCATCGCGAGGCGGTCCACCGCCGGCTCGTGCTCGCGGGCGACACGGCGGTGCTCGCCCTGACCTGGGGCGTCGTCGCATCGATCGAAGCCACCGCGCACACCCTCTTCCCCCTCGCCGTCGCCGCGGTCGGCTGGTGGCTGGGTCTGGCGGCGTCGCGCTCGCACGACCCGCTGCTGTCGCTCCCGCGCGAGTTCGGGCGCATCACCATGGCCACGGGAGCTTCCCTCGGTGCGACCGCGGTCGTCACCGTGATGCTCTCGGCACTGCCCTCGGCTCTCGTCGACGTCGCGTGGCTCGCGCCCCTGCTCGCCGTCGCGCCCGCATCGCTGCTGGGCCTGGGGGCCGTGCGCGTGCTGTGGCGCCGCCGGCTGACGGCGCAGCTGCGGGTGGGCGAGCATCTCACCCGCGCGGTCGTGATCGGCGGCGCCGCCGAGGTGTCCTCGCTCGCGGAGGCGCTGTCCGCCTCCGAGCAGATCCGCATCTGCGGCACCGTCGTGTGGGACGAGGGCGCCCTCGGCGGGAGCGAGGACGGGTCCGCCGCCGTGCGCCGGACGGTCGACGCCGCCACGTCGCTGCGCGCGGACACGGTGATCGTGGCGCGGACGCCGACGGGTCCGCAGTTCCTGCGCCGCCTGGCGTGGGCACTGGAGGGCACGATCGCTGAGGTGGTGGTGTGGCCGGGGATCACGGAGGTCTCGTCGCCCCGCCTGCGCGTGCACTGGGGCGGCGACGTGCCGCTGCTGCGCGTCGCGCAGCCCGTGTACGACGCGCGCCGGGCCGCCAGGCGCGCGGTGGACATCGTCGTCGCCGCGATCGCGCTGATCCCGATCTCGATCCTGACGGTGCCGATCGGGCTCGCCATCCGCCTCGACTCCCGCGGGCCGGTGTTCTTCCGCCAGGACCGCGTGGGCGAGGGCGGCAGGCTCTTCCCGATGGTGAAGTTCCGCTCCATGACCGCGACCGCCGAGCGCGACCGGGCCGCGCTGATCGGGGCGAACGAGGCCGCGGGTCCGATGTTCAAGCTGCATCACGACCCGCGGGTGACGCGCGTGGGGCGCTTCCTGCGCAAGTACTCCCTGGACGAGCTGCCGCAGTTCTGGAACGTGCTGGCGGGCGACATGAGCGTCATCGGCCCGCGTCCTGCGCTGCCCTCGGAGGTCGCGGCGTACGACGAGGACGAGCGGCGCCGGCTGTACGTGAAGCCGGGGATCAGCGGCCCGTGGCAGGTCGGCGGGCGCAGCGACCTCGGCTGGGAGCGGGGCATCCGGCTCGACCTGCACTACGTCGAGAACCGCTCGATCGCGGGCGACCTGAGGCTCATGCTGCAGACGGTCCGGGCTGTCCTGCGCCCCCACGGCGCGTACTGACCCCGGGACGCGGGACTACGGCCGGATCGCGGTCGTCGTGCGGTCCCGGCGGGTCAGGTCGGGATGCGTGGCCGGGGCGCGCCATCCGGCCTCCGAGAGCAGGTCGCGGATCGCACGGCCCTGCAGCTCGCCGTGCTCGATCACGAGCAGCCCGCCCGGGCGCAGCAGGCGCATGCCGACGCGGCTGAGCTCGCGCACGACATCGAGACCGTCGGGTCCGCCGTAGAGCGCGGCATGGGGGTCGTGCAGGCGCACCTCCGGGTCGCGCGGCACGGCGTCGTCCGGCACGTACGGCGGGTTGGACACGACGACGTCGACCGTGCCGTCGAGCTCGGGGAACGCCACGGCGAGGTCCACGAACGCCAGTCGCAGGTTCGGGGCGCCGACCCGACGATGGTTCTCGCGCGTCCACACGAACGCGTGCGGCGAGTTCTCCGCCGCGTGGATGCGCGCGTGCGGCACCTCGGTCGCCAGCGCGAGCGCGATCGCCCCGCTGCCCGTGCCCAGATCCACGCCGACCGGCTCCGGCGAGGGCGCGGCGCGCAGCGCGTCGATCGCGAACTGCGCCACCGACTCGGTCTCGGGACGCGGCACGAACACGCCCGGCCCCACCGCGAGCTCGAGGTGGCGGAAGTATGCGACGCCGGTGATGTGCTGCAGCGGTTCGCGGGCGGCGCGGCGCGCCACGAGGTCCTCGTACCCCGCGGCCTGCTCCGGCGTGAGCTCGTCGCCGCGGATGACGCCGGTCTGCACCTCGCCGCGGCTCTGGTTCCGCAGATGCGCCAGCAGCAGCTCGGCGTCGACGTGGGCGTCCGGCACCCCGGCCTCGGCGAGCCGACCGGCCGCGACGCGCAGCACGTCGCGCAGGGCCCGGGAGGCGTGCAGCTCCTGGGCGGGATGCGGGGCGGTCATGAGCAGACAGCCTAATCCGCGGGCGTCATACGCGCTCGCGGGGCGTGGATCGCGCAATACGCTTGTGCCTGGCGGGCAGGATCCGCCGTCGTCCCGGCCCACCCGCCATCGGGCCCACCCTGAACGAGGAGAACCGTCATGTCCGGTGTCCACGCAGACATCACCACCGCGTTCGGCAACACGCCGCTCGTGAAGCTGAACCGCGTCACCGAGGACGCGGGCGCCGAGGTGTACGCCAAGCTCGAGTACTTCAACCCCGGCTCGTCGGTCAAGGACCGTCTCGGCATCGCGATCATCAACGCGGCGGAGGCATCGGGCGAGCTCAAGCCGGGCGGCACGATCGTGGAGTCCACGAGCGGCAACACGGGCATCGCCCTCGCGCTCGTGGGCGCGGCGCGCGGCTACAGGGTGATCCTGACCATGCCGGCCTCGATGTCCAAGGAGCGCCGCGTGCTGCTCAAGGCGTTCGGCGCCGAGCTCATCCTGACGGACCCGACCGGCGGCATGAAGCTCGCGCTGGCCGAAGCGGAGAAGATCGTCGCCGAGACGCCCGGCGCGATCATGGCGAAGCAGTTCGCGAACGCGGCCAATCCCGAGATCCACCGCCGCACGACGGCCGAGGAGATCTGGCGCGACACCGACGGCGAGGTCGACATCTTCGTCGCCGGCATCGGCACCGGCGGCACGATCACGGGCGTCGGCCAGGTGCTGAAGTCGCGCAAGCCCGAGGTGAAGGTCGTGGCCGTCGAGCCGACCGCCTCGCCGCTGCTGTCCGCCGGCACGCCCGGACCGGCGAAGATCCAGGGCATCGGCCCCAACTTCGTGCCGCCCATCCTCGACACCGACGTGTACGACGAGGTCGTCACCGTGGAGTTCGAGGACGCGCTCGCCACGGCGCGCGCACTCGCCGCGGGCGAGGGCATCCTGGCGGGCATCTCGGCGGGCGCCGCCGTCTGGTCGGCCGTGCAGCTCGCGAAGCGCCCCGAGAACGCCGGCAAGAAGATCGTCGTGATCATCCCCGACACGGGTGAGCGCTACATCTCCACGGCCCTGTTCGAGGATCTGCGGGAAGGCGCCTGACCTAGGCTCGTCCGCATGGGATTGCACGTCCGCGAGGATGTCGAGGCGGCGCGTCTTCGCGATCCGGCGGCGCGCGGGTTCCTCGAGATCGCGACGCTCTACCCGGGCCTGCACGCCGTGTGGGCGCACCGGGTGAACCATGCGCTCTGGCGGCGCGGCTTCCGCTTCGTCGCGCGCGCCGGATCGCAGATCACCCGCTGGCTCACCGGCATCGAGATCCACCCGGGGGCCAGGATCGGGAGGCGCTTCTTCATCGACCACGGCATGGGCGTGGTGATCGGCGAGACGGCCGAGATCGGAGACGACGTGATGCTGTATCACGGCGTGACTCTGGGTGGGACGACGCTGTCGAGGGGGAAGCGGCATCCCACCCTCGGCGACGGCGTCGCGGTGGGCGCGGGAGCCAAGATCCTCGGCCCCGTGACGATCGGCGCGCACAGCGCGGTGGGTGCGAATGCGGTCGTGACGAAGGACGCGCCGCCGTACAGCGTCGTGGTGGGCGTGCCGGCGAAGGCTCGTCCGCGCGCGACGGACGAGGACACCCGGCGCGTGCTGATGGCGCCCGAGTACATGATCTGACGATGACCGATCTTCACGAACTCGGACTGCGCACGCTCGCGGCCGCTCTGCGCGACGGCGACGTGACGCCGGTCGAGGCGACCGCGTACTTCCTGGCGCGCGTCGAGGCGCACGAGCGCCTGGGAGCCTTCGCCGAGGTCACGGCGGATGCGGCCCGCGAGCGCGCGGCGGCGCTCGGCACTCCCCCGACGGAGACGCCGCCCCTGTGGGGCGTGCCCCTCGCCGACAAGGATCTGACGGCGCGCGCGGGTGTGCCGACCCGGTACGGATCGCGGGCGTTCGCGGATCACGTGCCCGACCGGTCCGATCCCCTCGCGAAGGTGCTGGACGACTCGGGAGCGATCAGCCTGGGAAAGACGAGCACGCCCGAGTTCGGGCTGACGGGCTTCACCGAGACGCGGATCGGGCCTCCCGCGCGCGACCCGTGGGATCCGGTGAACGGCGCGGGCGGATCGAGCGGCGGCGCGGCCGTGGCGGTCGCGGCGGGCCTGCTGCCGGCCGCGCCGGCATCGGACGGGGGCGGGTCCATCCGGATCCCGGCCGCCACCGTGGGCGTCGTGGGCCTGAAGCCGTCGCGCGGACGCGTGCCCGCGGGTTCGGGCCTCGACTCCCCCGGAGGGCTCGCGGTCGCCGGCTCCATCGCGCGCACGGTGGACGACGCCGCGATGCTGCTCGACGTCCTGGCGGCCGGTCCGTATCCGTACGCGACGCGAGCGACGGGCGACAGCCAGATCTCCGAAGCGGCACGCGTGCTGCCCGGACAGCTGCGGATCGGCGTCACGACGACGTCGCCGTGGCAGGAGGCCATGGACATCCGCCTCGACGCCGCCGCCCGGAGCGCGCTCGACGAGGCGGTCCGCGTGCTGTCGGGCGCCGGTCACGAGTTGGAGGACGCCTCATGGCGTCCGACGGGCTACGCCGACATGTTCATGACGCTGTGGCGCGCTTCGGCCGCACGCATTCCCGTGCCGGACGAGCGGCTCGACGAGGTCGAGCCCGTCACTGCCTGGCTCATCCGTGAGGGACGCGCGCTCACCGCCGGCCGGCTGCTCGACGCCTACGCCGCCGCGACCGCGTTCGAACGCGCCACGATCACGGCGTTCGACGGCTTCGACGCCGTCCTGACGCCCGCGCTCGCCCTGCCGCCGCAGCCGCTGGGCTGGTTCGCGCAGGACGACCCCGAGCTGAGCTTCATGCGTCAGTGCCAGTACGCGCCCTACAGCAGCTTCGTCAACGTCGCGGGGCTGCCCGCCGTCACGGTGCCGGTGCTCGTGGAGGGTCATCCGGTCAGCGTGCAGCTCATCGGCCGCCCCGGCGGCGAGGCGCTCATCCTGCACCTCGCCGCCCACCTCGAACGCTCCCGCGGCTCGCTGCCCTGGCCGCCGGGCATCTGACCGAATCGCTTCCCGCGCGGGAATCCGCGATGTCGATGCATCACGACGGGAGTTCGTGTCTCTGAGAGTGCATGAGCTCCATGGACACCCTGACGGGAGCGATCCCGACCCTGGACACCGATGGCGTGTCGATCCACCTGGTGACGGCCGAGCCTGCGCTGCACGTCATCGCGGAGGCGGCCGCGCAGCGCCCCGTGCGCCCCCTCGCCGTGGCCTCGATCAACCTCGACCACCTGCACCACTTCGGACGCCACACGAACCCCGACGCCGCGCTCGTCGGCGGGCCGGTCGAGTGGCTGAACCTCATCGACGGCGCGCCCATCGCCGCGCACGCCAGGCGCGAGACGGGGCAGCAGTATCCGAAGCTCTCCGGCAGCGATCTCATCGTCGAGGTGCTCGGCCTCGCCGCCGAGCGCGGGCTGTCGGTCGCGGTGCTGGGCGGCGATGCCGCGGTGACCGAGCCGCTGCGGGAGCGTCTCGCGAGCGGATGGCCCGGCGCGCGTTTCGCGGGGCACTGGACGCCGCCGCGCGAGCAGCTGCGGACGCCAGAGGGCGCCGCGCAGATCGCCGACGAGATCCGTGCCGCCGGTCCCGACATCCTGCTCGTGTGCCTCGGGAAGCCGCGCCAGGAGCAGTGGATCGAGCAGTACGGCGCCCGCACGGGGGCCGGCGTGCTGCTGGCGTTCGGCGCCGTGGTCGACTTCCTCGCGGGCCGCGTCGCGCGCGCTCCGGGGTGGATCTCGCGCGCGGGCCTGGAGTGGGCGTGGCGGCTGATGCTCGAACCGCGCCGACTCGCGAACCGCTACCTCGTGCAGGGTCCGCCCGCCTACCTCGCGCTGCGCCGCTCGGCCCGTCCCGCGCTGCGCCGGCCCGCGCTCGGCGTCCCGCAGCATGCGTGAGGACGGTGAGGGCCGCTTCGTCCTGACCGGCCGTGCCGAGGTCGCCGCGATCGTGGTGACCTACGGCAGCGCCGCGGACCTCGGCCGGCTGATCCAGGGGCTGCGCACGGAGGCGCAGGATGTCGTGCTCCGCGTGATCGTCGCCGACAACTCGCCCGACGACGCCACACTCGGCGTGGCGCGCGCGCATCCGGACGTCATCGCGGTGCCGACGCACGGGAACCTGGGCTACGCGGGCGGCGTCAACGTGGGTCTTCAGTACGTCGGCGACGCCGAGTCGGTGCTGATCCTCAATCCGGATCTGCGCGTGCACGCGGGCGCCCTGCGCACGCTGCTGGGGCGGCTCCGCGCCGATCCCGACCGCGGCGTCGTCGTGCCCCGCATCGTCGACGAGACCGGCGCGACCTCGTTCTCCCTCTTCCGCGAGCCCGCCGTCCTGCGCGCTCTCGGCGACGCGGTGCTGGGCCCGCTCTGGCCGGGGCGTCCCGCTGCGCTTTCGGAGTGCGTGCGCGACCGGCGGGCGTACACGCGCGAACAGGATGTCGACTGGGCGACGGGTGCGGCCGTGCTGTTCTCGGAGCGCGCGGTCGCCGCCGTCGGAGAGTGGGACGAGCGGTTCTTCCTCTACTCGGAGGAGACCGACATCCTGCGCCGCGTGCGCGACGCGGGCCTCGCGGTCCGGTACGTGCCGGACGCGGTCGTGGCGCACAGCCAGGGGGGCTCCGGCTCCTCCCCCGCGCTCGAGGCCCTGCTGGAGGTGAACCGGGTGCGCTACGTGCGCAAGCACGCGCCCCGTCGCGCCGCGCTGTACCGCGCCGCCGTGGTGGTGGGCGCGGCGATGCGTGCGCCGCGCTCCGAGCGGCACCGTCGGCTGCTCGACGTGCTGAGAGACGACCGCGGCTGGCACGACCTGCCGGCCGCGACGTGGCGCGGGTCCGGGTCGGCGCACGCCGCGATCGTCATCCCGGCCTATAACGAGGCCGCCGTGATCGAGCGCACGCTGGCGCGCCTGGCCGAGCCCGCGGCCGCCGGGTCCATCGAGGTGGTCGTGGTGTGCAACGGCTGCACGGACGACACGGCGGCGCGCGCGAGCACCTTCCCGGGTGTCCGCGTCGTGGAGCTGGCCGAGGGATCCAAGCCGAACGCCATCAACGCCGGCATCGCGCGAACCGCCGCACGACCCGTGCTCGTGCTGGACGCGGACATCGAGCTGTCCTCCGCGGCGATCCCCGGGCTCGTGCGCGCGCTGCGTGCACCCGGCGCCGTCGGCGGTCGCCCGCCGTTCGAGTACGACCTGGCGAGAACCGACCCGTGGGTGCGCTCGTACTATCGCGCGCGGTCCCGCATGCCCGCCATGTCCTCGGCGCTGTGGGGCGCAGGCGTCTATGCCCTGACGCGCGAGGGCGCCGCACGCGTGACGCCGCTTCCCCCCGTGACCGCCGACGACGTCTACGTCGACCGCCGCGTGCGGCCCGCGGAGAAGCGGATCCCTCCGCTCGCTCCCGTGCGCGTGCGCGTGCCGCGCACGGCGCGGGCTCTGCTCGACACGCTCGTCCGCGTGCGACGCGGCCCCGCGCAGCAGGGCGTCGACACGGGCGACTCGACGGCGCGCCAGCTGCTGCGCACCGCCACGAGCGCGCCCCACGCCTGGGACGCCGCCGTCTACGCGGCGTTCGCGCTGCTGGCCCGCCGCCGTGCGACGAGCGCCCAGGCACGCTGGGAGCGGGACGGTTCGACGCGCATCGCGACCGCCTGAGAAACGGGATCGCCGGCGCCGCACCCGCTCGGGGTCGCGCCGGCGACCGTGACGCCCACGCTCGCGGGCGACTCGTCGAGCCGGGAGGCGCGCAGCACCGTGTCGCGGCCGCCGTGCCGCGACCGCACGGTCGACGGCGCGACGGGCGGCTGCCCGTACGACGGGGCCCGTCCGTCGGGACGGGCCGCGTCGTACGGGCCGTGCCGCGCGCCGTCACATCGTCGCGACGGGCCGCGCAGCCGAGGACACGGCGACGACCGCGGGGACACGCGGGGTCCGCGGTCGCGCGCGGAGCAGCCGCGCGACGCGGCGCTCGACGAACTCGTACATCAGCCACGACGCCGCCAGCGACGCCGGGAAGGCGAGCAGCGCGCCGAGTGCCAGCGGCAGCTCGAGCACGTCGGCGATGAGGATCATCCAGGCGAGGATCATGCCGTGCAGCAGGTAGAACGAGAACGACCAGCTGCCGAGCATCACGGACAGCGGGTGCGAGAAGACCGACC
>NZ_JAPSJA010000088.1 GCF_031178525.1 Microbacterium sp. | reverse complement strand
GCAAGAAGCCGCCGTTCGGCGTCGGCCAGGTCGGCAAGGCGTTCCGCAACGAGATCACGCCCGGAAACTTCATCTTCCGCACGCGCGAGTTCGAGCAGATGGAGATCGAGTACTTCGTGCCGCCGGCCGACGCGGCCGAGTGGTTCGACCACTGGGTCGAGGCGTGCTGGAACTGGTTCATCGACCTCGGCATCGACCCGACGAACATGCGCAGGCTCGACATCCCGGACGGCGAGCGCGCGCACTACTCCGACCGCACGATCGACGTCGAGTACGACTTCGGCTTCCCCGGCAAGGGCTGGGGTGAGCTGATGGGCATCGCCAACCGCACGGACTTCGACCTGAAGAACCACATCGAGGCCTCCGGTGGCAACCTGTCCTACTTCGACCAGGCCTCGGGCGAGAAGTACGTGCCGTATGTGATCGAGCCGTCGTTCGGCCTGACCCGCTCGATGATGGCGTTCCTGATCGACGCCTACACCGAGGAGGAGGTGCCGAACGCCAAGGGCGGCACCGACACCCGCACGGTGCTGAAGCTCGACCCGCGCCTGGCGCCGGTGAAGGTCGCCGTGCTGCCGCTGTCGCGCAACGAACGCCTGTCGCCGCTCGCGCGCGAGGTGGCCGACGATCTGCGCGGCACGTGGAACGTCGACTTCGACGACGCCGGGGCGATCGGCCGTCGCTACCGCCGCCAGGACGAGATCGGCACGCCGCTGTGCGTCACGATCGACTTCGACTCGCTGGACGACCGTGCGGTCACGGTGCGGGACCGCGACTCGATGGGTCAGGAGCGCGTGCCGCTCGAGGGCCTGCGCTCGTACCTCGCGGAGCGCCTGCGCGGCGCCTGACGCATCACTCGACGCGACGTCGAAGCTCCGCCGCGCCCCGACCGATCCACCGGATCAGCGCATCCGGTTCGATTCACCGGACCACTCGATCCGGGACGAGAAAGGAAGAAGCGGATGACATTCGAAGGCAAGGTCGCGATCGTGACCGGCGGCGGCTCGGGCATCGGCGCGGCGACCGCGAAGGAACTCGCGGGGCTCGGCGTGAAGGTCGTCGTCACCGATATCAAGCTCGAGTCGGCCCAGCGCGTCGTCGACGAGATCGTCGCGGCGGGTGGCGAGGCGGCGGCGCTCCAGGGCGACACGGCCGTGGCGGAGGACAGCCGCAAGGCCGTGGACTTCGCGGTCGAGACCTACGGCAAGCTGAACTTCGCGTTCAACAACGCCGGCATCGGAGGCCCCTCGGCCCCGACGGGCGAGCTCGACATCGACGGCTGGAACACGGTCGTCGGCATCAACCTGAACGGTGTCGCGTTCGGCCTGCGCTACCAGATCCCCGCGATCCTCGAGGCGGGGGCGTCCGAGGGGGCGATCGTGAACATGGCGTCCATCCACGGCGCTGTCGCGGCGCTCGGCAACTCCGCGTACACGGCGACCAAGCACGCGGTCGTCGGCCTCACGAAGAACGCCGCGGCCGAGTACGGCGCGCAGGGTCTGCGCATCAACGCGGTGGGCCCCGGCTACATCGACACGCCGCTGCTCGCCGGCGCGCCGGCCGAGGTGAGGGACGGGCTCGTCGCCAAGCACCCGCTCGGCCGGCTGGGCACGGCCGAGGAGGTCGCGAAGGTCGTGCGCTTCCTGCTGTCGGAGGACGCGTCCTTCGTCACGGGTGCGTACTACCTCGTCGACGGCGGCTACACCACCGTCTGACGCCGCGGGCGGGAAGGCTGTGGCGCCGCCGCAGCCTTCCGCCCCCGGCCCGCTCGCACCTCACGGATCGCTGAAGATTCCGTCAAGCCGCGGATCGACGGGCCTTTCCTGCGCGATCCGTCGGATGGCGCCGAGTAGGGTCTCCGGTGGGGGAGGAATCTCGCGCGCCCATTGAGGACGAACCCGTCTATGACCTCTGCACTCGACTTCACCGCCCCGCTCACCAACAGCGGGCCCCGCCTGTCGGACCTCGCGTTCGAGCGGCTCGCCGACGCGATCGTCAAGGGCGTGCTCGGCCCGGGCGAGCTGCTGCGCGACCATGCGCTCGCCCAGCAGCTCGGTGTCTCGCGCATGCCGGTCCGCGAGGCGCTGCAGCGCCTGGAGCGCGCGGGCCTCGTCGAGACCGCCGCGAGCCGCTACACGCGCGTGACGGTGTTCACGCCCGACCGCATCGCTGCCGGCATCGAGTACGCCGGTCTCGTCTTCGGCTCGGCCATGCGCCTCGCCGCGACCCGGATGACCGACGCTCAGCAGGAGCAGGCGCTGGCCGCGCTGGACGAACTGCCCGCCCACGCGACTGCGGCGGATTGCCTCAAGACCATGACGACGCTGTACACGCTCGTGCTCGCCGCCTCGGACAACGAGGTGCTGCAGCGCCGCAGCGACGTCGCGTACATGATCGCCCGCATCGCGTACGCGCTGCCGGCCGAGCAGGTCGTGCGGCCGATCCAGCGCGAGCGTCAGCAGCTGCGCGACGCGCTCGCCGCGCGTGACGCGGACGCGGCCGAGAGCGCCGTGCGCCGCATCCACGGCATCGCCTGATCCGGGCGCGATCACCGGGACGTCAGGGCGGTCTTCAGCCCGCCCGAACCGCCGACGTCGCCTCCTGAGCGGCGCGCGTCACGACTTGTTCTTCGCCGCGGCCTTCGCTGCGCGCTTGAACTCGCGCACCTTGGCGAGCGTCTCGGGACTCGTGATGTCGGCGACCGAGCGGAACGACCCGTCATCGCCGTACGCGCCGGCCGCCTCGCGCCAACCCGCGCCCCGGTAGCCGTACTGCTTACCGAGCAGCGCGAGGAAGATGCGCGCCTTCTGATCGCCGAAGCCGGGAAGGGCCTTGAGGCGCTTGAGCACCTCCCTGCCGTCCGGATCGCCCTGCGTCCAGATCGCGGCCGCGTCGCCGCCCCAGTCGTCCACGATCGTCTGGCACAGGGTGCGCACGCGGTCCGCCATCGAGCCGGGGAAGCGGTGCACGGCGGGCGTCCGGCGGAAAGCCTCCGTGAAGGCGTCCGGATCGTAGTCGGCGATCTCTCGCGCGTCGACGGATCCGATCCGCTGCCGGATCTTCTCCGGTCCCGTGAACGCCGCCTCCATCGCGATCTGCTGGTCGAGCAGCATGCCGATCAGCAGCGCGAGCGGGTTCTCGGTGAGCAGCGCGTCGGCGGCCTCGTCGCCGGTGATCGTCAGAGCCATGACTCCATCCTCTCAGAGCGTCATGAGAGGCATCCGGTCCTACGCGCGGGACGGACGCGCGCTCGGGCGCAGCGCCGGGTCAGGCCGAGGCGATGTCGACGACGGGGCAGGATGCGGCGGCGGGCTGGGCCGGCGCCGGCTCCGCCGTCGTGTCGGCGGGTCGGGCATCGACGCCGAACAGCGTCTCGATCGCGGCGAAGACCTCGTCCGCACGGCCCTGCATCGCGTAGTCGTTCGCGCGCACCGTGGGCGTGTGCAGCAGCCGCCCGACGAGGTGGCGCAGCGCCGCCTCGGACTCGGGGCGCCGCGCGATCTCGTCCTCCAGCAGCGTGAACGCGTGCTCACGCAGTGCCACGATCGCGGGCTGCGCGCTGCGGCTGCGACGCACGTCGGCGAAGCGCGCGGCGGCGTCCTGCACCATGGCGCGCGCCGCCTCCGTCGCCTGCAGCTCCTCGAGCGGGGCGTGCAGGCGGATGGTCTCGAGATCGAGCAGCGTCACGCCCGGGACCTCGCCGACCGCCGGGTCGACGTTGCGCGGCATGCCCAGGTCGATGATGAACAGCGGCTTCTGACGTCCGGCGACCATCGGCGGCTTGACCACGGGGTCATCGCTCGTGGTGCAGGTGATGACGATGTCGCTGCGGTTCGCGGTCTCGACCACGTCGGTGCGCGTGACGTGGTCGATGCCGTACTTCTCGCCGAACATCTTGCCGCGGCCCGAGCCGGAGTACACCGTGATGTCGGTGACACCGCGGTCGCGCAGCGCGGCGATCGTGGCGGCCGCGTACATGCCGGTGCCGATCAGCAGGACCTTCTGGGTCGTCCAGTCGGCGAGGCGACTGTCGGTCAGCTCGAGCGCGAGACGCACGAGAGACCGGCCTGCGCGTCCGAGCGCCGTGGCGTTCTTGATGGCCTTCTGCGTCTCGGTGGCGCGCTGGAACATCCGCTCCAGGTCGCTCGTCGTGGTGCCGTGGTGACGCGCGTCGGTGAGGGCGCGGCGCACCTGGCCGCCGATCTCGCCCTCGCCGATCACGACCGACTCGAGGCCGGACGCCACCGCGAACAGGTGCTCCGCCGCCTTGGCGTCGGTCTTGACGGCGTACGCGCCGGCGAACTGCTCGGCGCTCAGGCCCGACGCCGAGCGCATGGCGTCGGCGATGACCTGGGCGCTGTCCTCGCTGTCGGTCTCGACGTACGCCTCGACGCGGTTGCAGGTCGACAGCACGACGACGCCGTCGACCTCGGGCGCGATCAGCGGCGCGATCCGGTCGGCTCCGGGTGCGGAGAGCTGCTCCAGGACATCGAACGTCGCGGTCTTATGACTCGCGGTGACACAGAGCAGCACAGCAACGATTCTACGCGTCGTCGAAACCGGCGTCTGAGTCCCGGCTGGATGGGGCGGCCGGATCATTCGACGTCGAGCGAGATGCCCGCTCCGAGCGCCGGCCCACGCCGGCTGCCCAGGCGATGCCCGTGTTGCACGAGGCAAGATGGGTGCATGCCTTCTGCCGATGCGCCGCTGCTGCGCGCCCTCCGGGCGGACCGTCCCGAGACCGCCCCGATCTGGTTCATGCGGCAGGCGGGCCGCTCGCTTCCCGAGTACCGCGAGCTGCGCGTCGGCACCCGCATGCTCGACGCGTGCCTGACGCCCGACCTCGCGGCCGAGATCACGCTGCAGCCCGTGCGTCGTCACGGCGTCGATGCGGGCATCTTCTTCAGTGACATCGTCGTGCCGCTGCGCCTGGCAGGCGTCGAGGTCGAGATCGAGCCGGGTCGCGGCCCGGTGTTCGCCTCTCCCATCCGCACCGCCGAGGACGTCGCCCGCGTCACGGCGATCGACCCGGCGGAGGTGGCGGCGGCCGCCGAGCCCGTGCGCGAGGCGGTGCGGCTGACGGTCGCGGAGCTCGACGCGAGCGGCACGCCGCTCATCGGCTTCGCCGGCGCCCCGTTCACCCTGGCGGCGTATCTGGTCGAGGGCGGCCCGTCGAAGGAGCACCTGCGGGCCCGCGCGATGATGCAGGCCGATCCCGACGCGTGGCACCGCCTCGCCGGCTGGCTGTCCGGCGTCTCGCGCGCATTCCTGCAGGCGCAGATCGAGGCGGGCGCCGCGGCGGTGCAGCTGTTCGACTCATGGGCCGGATCCCTGAATCCGGATGTCTTCCGACGCTTCGTCGCGCCGCATTCGAAGGCGGCGGTGCAGGATCTGCCCGTGCCCGTCATCCACTTCGGCGTGGGCACCGGGCCCTTCCTCGGCGACATGCGCCTGGACGGCGTGGCGTCGGCCGTGGGCGTCGACTGGCGCCTGCCGCTGGACGAGGCCGCTGCGGTGGTCGGACCCGACACGACGCTGCAGGGGAACATCGACCCCGCGCTGCTCGGCGCCCCGTGGGAGGTGCTCGAGGCCCACGTCCGCGACATCGTCGAGCGGGGCCGCACCGCCCGCGCGCACATCGTCAACCTCGGCCACGGCGTGCCCCCCGAGACCGACCCGGCCGTCCTGACGCGCGTCGTCGAGCTCGTCCACTCGCTGTAAACGATGACGGGCGACCTCGGGAAGCTGTTCGCACACGCGCACGGCACGCGCGCGGCGGTGATCGGCGGCGGCGTCGGCGGCCTGATCGCGGCGCGCGAGTTCGCCAGGGTCGGCATGACGGTCACGGTCTTCGAGGCCTCCGACAGGCTCGGAGGGGCGATCCGCACCGGCGAGGTCGACGGCATCCCGCTCGATCTCGGCGCCGAGAGCTTCGCCACGCGCGGCGGTCACGTGCGGGCGCTGATCGACGAGCTCGGGCTTGAGGGCGCGGTCGTGGAGCCGAACCGGGCCGGCGCGTGGATCGCCGGTCTTCCCGGAGGCAGGGCCGCGCCGCTGCCCAAGGGCGGAATCCTCGGCATCCCCGCCAACCCGTTCGCGGACGACGTGCGACGCGTGATCGGCTGGGGCGGTGCGTGGCGCGCGTACCTGGATCGCCTGCGGCCCCCGCTGACCATCGGCCACGAGCGCAGCCTCGGTCGCCTCGTGCGCTCCCGCCTGGGTGCCGCCGTGCTCGAGCGGCTCGTCGCCCCCGTCACCAGCGGCGTGTACTCCGCGCGCCCGGACGACATCGATCCGGACATCGCCGCTCCCGGGCTCAACGCCGCGCTCACGCGCGCGGGCTCGCTCAGCGGCGCTGTCGCGGAGCTGGCAGCGCCGCGCGAGGGCCGCGCGCCCGGGTCGGCCGTGCTGGGCCTCGACGGCGGGATGGGTCGGCTCGTGGACGCGCTCGCCGCGTCGCTGCGCGCACAGGGCGCCGAGCTGCGCACCGGCTTCCCGGTCGACGCGATCGAGCGCACCGGCGGCGGTTGGCGCGTCGTGTCCGGCGAGGAGCAGGTGGACGCGGACGTGGTGATCGTCGCGACCGAGGAGGGCACGGCGCGTCGCCTCCTCGCACCGCACGTCCCGGGTCTCGCGGCCGAGCCGGTCGCCCCGGGCCCCGTCGTGCACGTCGTGACGCTCGTGCTCGCGGCCCGCGGTCTCGACGCCGCCCCGCGGGGCACGGGCGTGCTCACCGTGCCGGGATCGTTCCGCGCCAAGGCCCTGACGCACGCCACCGCCAAGTGGGGATGGGTCGCCGAACGGGCCGCATCGGGCCGGCACGTCGTGCGCGTGTCGTTCGGCGCGCAGGGCGAGCCGCCCGTGACCGAGGGGATGTCGGACGAGGAGATCGCCGCCCTCGCGGTCGAGGAGGCGGGCGCCATGCTCGGCGTGCCGCTGACACGCTCGCAGGTGCGGGGCTTCGCGATCGAGCGCTTCGCCCAGTCGCAGCCCGCCGCGACGATCGGGCTGCGCGAGGCGACCGAGCGCACGCGCACGGCCATCCGCGCAGTGCCGGCGCTCGGCGCGGTCGGCGCCTGGCTCGCCGGCACCGGCCTGGCACAGGTCGTGCCGGACGCGCGCGATGAGGCGGATCGCGTCCGCCGCGGAGCGCTGTTCGGCTGAGCGGGGCCGTGCCCGCTTTTACCGGCTGACGCGGCCGACCGCAACCGGATGCCGGATCCGGCATACGCCGCTACTCTCGAACTGCAGCACGAGAACGACGACGTGAGGAGAACCCATGCGGGGCAAGTTGGGACTCGTGATCGGCCTCGGTGCGGGCTACGTGCTCGGCACACGCGCAGGCCGTGAGCGCTACGAGCAGATCAAGACGCAGGCTCTCAAGATCTGGAACACGGATCCGGTGCAGGAGCAGGTCGGCAGGGCCAAGAAGCTCGCGACCTCGAGCGCCCTGGCGCTTCCGCGCGCCGCCTGGACCGGCGCCGTCGGCGTCGTCAAGGCCGTGAACAAGCAGGGCACACCGGGAAGCAAGCTCGACGCCGCGCTGGATGCCACCAAGGACGCCGCGGAGGACGTGAAGAAGGCGACCGACCCGGACGTCACGAAGGTGGCTGACACGAAATGACCACGCAGCAGCCCCGCCCGGACGGCCGGGTGTCGCCGGTGCGCGACCGCGCCGACGACGGGCTGTTCACGCTGATCGGCGATGTGCCGCAGCTGGTCAAGAACCTGATCGTCGCGGAGTTCAACGCGATCAAGGGCTGGCTGGGTAAGACCGCGAAGGACGCGGGCATCGGCACCGGCATGATGTTCATCGCGCTGTTCTTCATCGCGTGGGTCGTGCCGATGTTCCTGGTCTTCCTCACGGCCCTGCTGTCGCTGTGGCTTCCCGTGTGGGCGGCCGCGCTGATCGTGATGGGCGTGGGCATCGTGCTGGCGATCGCGGCCGGTCTGGTCGGTCTCGTCTTCTACAAGCGCATCGGCAAGCGCGAGAATCCCATGGAAGCCGCCAAGACCGACGTGCAGATCGTGAAGGAGGCCGCCAGTGAGTACTGACGCCGTCCGCTACACCAGCTCTACGCCCCGCGCCGCCGTGTCCAAGACGGTCGTGCCGAGCGGCATCACCGACCCCGTGGAGCACGCGCGCGCCGAACTGAAGGCCGCGCTCGCCGCGATCGAGCACAAGGCGAATCTGCCCGCTCGGGCGTCGGAGAGGATCGAGGCCGGCGCGGTGAAGGCCCGGGCGTTCGCCGACAGGGAGCCCGCTGCCGCCCTCGCCGCCGCGGTGGGCGTCGCGGTCGCGGTGGGAGCCGCGATCTGGGGCCTCGCGCGCCTCGTCGCGCGCTGACCTGCAAGCCGGTAGACGGCTCCCTCGGGCTTGCGCCTGGAGGGAGCCGTTCGCTGCGCGCGGCAAGTGAGACACCGTCGTGATCTCCCGCGTTTTGCCGCGGCGGGTGCGAGAGGGAGGATGGGTACATGGCTGACCCGCACCATGCTCCATCCGACGCGTCCGCTGAGCCCGCCCTCGCTGGCGACAACTACAGCCTGTGGGCCGTGTGGCGGCGTGACCCCGCCCGGCCCGTCGGCGAGGCCGATGCGATCGAGCTGGAGAACATCGTCTCGTTCCTTGCCGACGGCGGCGTGACCGTCCGCGGCTTCTACGACGTCAGCGGCCTGCGCGCCGACGCCGACCTGATGGTCTGGCTCCACGGACCGGTCGCGCAGGATCTGCAGCGCGCCGTGCGCCGCCTGCGCCGCACCGATCTGCTCGCGCCGCTGCTGCCGACGTGGAACGCCATGGCGGTGCACCGCGACGCCGAGTTCAACAAGCGTCACGTGCCCGGCTATCTGCGGGGGATCGCCGCGAAGCAGTGGCTCACGATCTACCCGTTCGTGCGCAGCTACGAGTGGTACCTGCTGCCGGAGGAGGAGCGCAGCGCCATGCTCCGCGATCACGGCATCAAGGGCGCCGCGTTCCGCGGCGTCACCGCGAACACCATGGCGTCGTTCGCGCTCGGCGACTACGAGTGGATGCTGCCCATGGAGGCCGACGAGCTGACGGACCTCGTCGACATGATGCGCGAGCTGCGCTACACCGAGGCGCGCCGCCACGTGCGCGAGGAGGTGCCGTTCTTCACCGGCCGCCGCGTCGAGATCCCCGAGATCGCCGAGATCCTGCAGTGACGTCTCTCGCGGCCGACGCGCCGATCCGGCTCGGCACCCGTCGCAGCGCCCTCGCGATGACCCAGTCGGGTCACGTGGCGCGTGCGCTCGAGGAGGTGTCCGGCCGCGCCGTCGAGCTCGTGCAGATCGTGTCCGAGGGTGACACGAACCGCGGGTCCCTCTCGCAGCTGGGCGGGACGGGCGTGTTCGCGACGAGGCTGCGCGAGGCGCTCGCCGAGGGAGAGTGCGACCTGCTCGTGCACTCGCTGAAGGATCTGCCGACCGCGCAGCCCGAAGGCTTCGTGATCGCGGCGACGCCTCAGCGCGCCGACGCGCGCGACGTCGTCCTGACTCGCGACGGCACCCCGCTCGAGCAGCTGCCGGCCGGATCGCTGGTCGGCACCGGCTCGCCGCGCCGGATCGCGCAGGCCCTGCGCGCGCATCCGCAGCTGGAGATCCACGACCTCCGCGGCAACGTCGACTCGCGCATGCAGCGCGTGGTGGACGGTGAGCTGTCGGCGATCGTGCTGGCCGCCGCGGGGCTCGACCGGCTCGGTCCCGAGACCCCGCTTCAGTACGAGCACCGCGACCTGGACGCGTGGCCCACGGCCGCAGGGCAGGGCGCGCTCGC
>NZ_JAPSJA010000330.1 GCF_031178525.1 Microbacterium sp. | reverse complement strand
CCCGCGCGCATGATGCGGTCGAGCAGGGCGTCGAAGTCGGCCGCGAGCTCCTGAGCCGACTCGCCGGGCCACACGTGCAGCGGCTTCGCCGCGCCCTGAGCCTGCTGCAGCGACGTGCGCTCGGGCAGCTGCGGCTCGAGCACGAGCGGGCCGAACATGTCACGCAGCTCCTTGATGCGGAACTGGTGCTCGACCGACTGCGGACGCACGCGGTTCACGACGATGCCGAGCGGCTGAAGCCGGGGGGAGAGGCCGCGGCGGATCTCCTCGATGGCGCGAAGCGCGCGGTCGGCGGCGGCGACGGAGAACAGGCCGGGCTCGGTGACGACCATGACGCGGTCGCTCGCGGCCCACGCGGTGCGGGTGAGCGCATTGAGGGACGGCGGGCAGTCGATCAAGACGAGGTCGTACTCGGCCTCGATCGAGGCGAGCGCCTCCTCGAGCTTCCAGACGTCCGCGACCGTGGGGTGGGGGCCGTCGAAGTTGATCGCGGACGGGCTGCCCAGCATGACGTCGATCACGCCGTCGTGCACGCGCGTCCAGCCGCTCGAGGTGATCGCCTGACGGACGATCTTCTCCTTCGGGCTGGTGAGCACGTCGGAGACGTTCAGACGCCCGGCGATCTGCACATCGAGACCGGTCGAGACGTCCGCCTGCGGGTCGAGATCGACCACGAGCGTGCGCAGCGAGCGTGCGAAGGCGGCGGAAGCGAGACCGAGAGTAACGGTCGTTTTCCCGACGCCTCCCTTGAGGGAACTGACGCTGAGTACGTGCACAATCCCCAACGTTACAACGCCCTATGCTGAGAACCACGTCAGCCCGGCCCTCCCCACCGCCGGCTCCTGAAGAAGGGTGCGCATGTTCTCCAAGATCCTCGTCGCCAACCGTGGTGAGATCGCGATCCGGGCCTTCCGTGCGGCATACGAGCTGGGAGCGCGCACCGTCGCCGTCTTCCCGCACGAGGATCGGAACTCGCTGCACCGCCTGAAGGCGGACGAGGCGTACCGGATCGGTGAGGAGGGTCACCCCGTCCGCGCGTACCTGGATGTGGACGAGATCGTGCGCGTCGCGCTCGAGTCGGGCGCCGACGCGATCTACCCCGGTTACGGCTTCCTGTCGGAGAACCCCGACCTCGCGGCGAAGGCGGCCGCGGCGGGCATCACGTTCATCGGCCCCTCGGCGAAGGTGCTCGAGATGGCCGGCAACAAGGTCACGGCCAAGGAGCACGCGATCAAGGCGGGCGTGCCCGTGCTGCGCTCCACCGAGGCATCGGACGACGTCGACGCGCTCGTCGCGCAGGCGGAGGAGATCGGCTTCCCGCTGTTCGCCAAGGCCGTCGCGGGCGGTGGCGGGCGCGGCATGCGCCGCGTGGAGACCGAGGCCGAACTCGCGCCGGCGCTGGCCGAGGCGATGCGCGAGGCGCAGAGCGCCTTCGGCGACCCGCGCATGTTCCTCGAGCAGGCGGTGCTGCGTCCCCGTCACGTCGAGGTGCAGATCCTCGCCGACAAGACCGGCGCCACGATCCACCTGTTCGAGCGCGACTGCTCGGTGCAGCGTCGTCACCAGAAGGTGATCGAGATCGCACCCGCGCCGAACCTGGACGACGCCATCCGTGCCGACCTGCACCGGCACGCGGTCGCTTTCGCCGAGTCGATTGGCTACGAGAACGCCGGCACGGTCGAGTTCCTGCTCGAGACGGCGGGCCCGCGGACGGGCGAGGTCGTCTTCATCGAGATGAACCCGCGCATCCAGGTCGAGCACACCGTGACCGAGGAGGTCACGGACGTCGACCTCGTGCAGTCCCAGATGCGGATCGCATCGGGCGAGACGCTCGCGGACCTGGGGCTCGCGCAGGACACGATCCAGCTGCGCGGCGCCGCGCTGCAGTGCCGGATCACGACGGAGGATCCCTCGCAGGGCTTCCGTCCCGACACCGGCAAGATCACGACGTACCGCTCCCCGGGCGGCGCGGGCATCCGCCTCGACGGCGGCACCACGGCCGCCGGCTCGCAGGTGAGTCCGCACTTCGACTCGATGCTCGCGAAGCTCAGCGTGCGCGGGCGCGACTTCACCGCCGCCGTGGCGCGCGCCCGTCGCGCGCTCGCGGAGTTCCGCATCCGCGGCGTCGCCACGAACATCCCGTTCCTGCAGGCGGTGCTCGACGACCCGGCGTTCGTGCAGGGCGACCTGTCCACGTCGTTCATCGACGAGCGCCCGGAGCTGCTCGAGGGGCGCGTCTCGAAGGACCGCGGATCCAAGATCCTGAGCTGGCTCGTGGACGTCACGGTCAACAAGCCCCACGGTGAGAACCCGCTCGGCATCGCCCCCGCCGTCAAGCTGCCGTCGGTCGACCTGGACACGACGCCGCCGGCCGGTTCCCGCCAGCGACTGCAGGAGCTCGGCCCGGAGGGCTTCGCGCGCGCCCTGCGCGAGCAGACCGCGCTCGCGGTC
>NZ_JAPSJA010000329.1 GCF_031178525.1 Microbacterium sp. | reverse complement strand
CCGACGCCGAGCGGCGTGAAGAGGCCGTGCGCCTCCTGCTGCTGTGGGCCGGCATGCTGCCCGCGGGCGAATCGGTCGCGGACGCGCGCACGCGCTTCGACCTGCTGGACTCGGTGCAGCGCGACGCGACGCTCAGCCGCGCACTGGCCGACGAGAAGCACCGCCGCGAGGTGCAGCGCAAGCTCCAGGAGGCGCGCGCACGCGAGGCGGCGGCCCGCTACAGCCCGGAGTGACATGCAGATACCGCCCGATGATCCCGTCGCGCTCGAGGAGTACGCGCCCCTCGGCAGCGTCGCACTCACGGACGCCGAACGGTGGCCGGGACTGAGCCCCCGGGGGCGCGCCAGGCTGGATGCCCTCGTGGGGCATCCGCTCGCCCCGCGCTGGGTGCACGCGACGGGCCACCGCCTCACGCCCGAGCGCCAGCGCCGTGCGGCGGAGACCGGCGCGGCCGCTCCCCCGTCCGACTGGCTGGAGGAGCACCTCGCACGCGCCGGGCGTCTGCCGCGGTACCGCGGCGCCGCCCCCGAGCGACTCGAGGACTTCCCTTTCGTCACCCGCGACGACCTCGTGCGCGACGTCTCCGCATTCGTGCCGCACGACGCCGACCTGGATCGGATGCTGCGCGGGACCTCGTCCGGTTCGACCGGCGCGGCGCTCGTGATGCCCGACGACCCGGACGAACTCGCCCGCTGGTGCCACCACCTCGTCGGCCTGGTGCGCGGACTCGGTGCGGACTGGCGTCCCGCGCCCGACCGGCTGGGCCTCGCCTACCTCGTGAACCAGCGACAGGCGTTCACCTACGCTTCCGTCCTGCCCGGCTTCGGGGAGTCCCCGATGGCGCGCCTGAACCTGGCCGAGACGGATGCGAACCTCCTCGTCGACGCCGATCCCCAGGTGCTGAGCGGCGACCCGACCGCCCTGGAGGCGCTCCTGCGCCCCGCGTACGCGACGCGGCTGCGCCCGCTCGCGATCGTCTCGAGCGCCATGGCGCTCACGCTGCCGTTGCGCGCCGCACTGGAGGAGGCGTACGGCTGCCCGGTGCTCGATGTCTACGGTCTGCACGAGACCCGCCCCATCGCGGTCAGCGTCGACGGCGGTCCGCATGTCGTGCTCGAGCGCCGCGTGCACGTCGAGGTGCTGCGACCGGACGGCTCGGCATGCGACGACGACGAGCGGGGAGAGGTCGTCGTGAGCGCGGGCGAGAACCGCTTCCTGCCGCTCGTGCGCTACCGCACGGGAGACACGGCGTGCCCGGTGCGCACCGCGAACGGCAGGATGGCGCTGGCAGGGCTCGAGGGGCGCGCGCACGTCACGTTCCGCCGGGGTGACGGCGGGCGCGTGCCGAGCGTCGATCTGACCCAGCAGCTGCAGGCGGCGGGATGCCGGGGCTGGGCGGTCGCGCAGTCCGCCGACGGATCCGTCACCGCCCGGATCGCGGGAGGCGACGAGGCGCAGGCGCGTCGGGCGCTGGATGCGCTGCTGGACGTGCCCGTCGAGGTCATGCGGGTGGCCACGCTCGCCGCGCTCGGCGAGGGCAAGCCGCGCCGGTTCCGCTCCGACGCGTGAGCCGCGCGCGCCGCAGTAGGGTTTCCCTTATGAGCGCCTCGACGGCCCTGTTGACCGACCGCTATGAGCTCACGATGCTCGACGCCGCGCTGCGCGACGGCACCGCACAGCGCCACTGCGTGTTCGAGCTGTTCGCCCGGCGCCTGTCAGGCGGGCGCCGCTTCGGCGTCGTGGGGGGCACGGGGCGCCTGCTCGCGCTGCTGCGGGACTTCCGCTTCTCCGAGGACGAGCTGCGCTTCCTGCGCGACGAGAAGGTCGTCAGTCCCGAGGCCGTCGCGTACCTCGAGAACTACCGCTTCACCGGCTCCATCACGGGATACCGCGAAGGCGAGCTCTACTTCCCCGGGTCGCCGATCCTGACGGTCGAGGGCACCTTCGCCGACGCCGTGATCCTCGAGACCGTGGCGCTCAGCGTGCTGAACCACGACTCGGCCGTCGCCACGGCCGCCGCGCGCATGAGCATCGCCGCGGGCGATCGGCCGCTGGCCGAGATGGGATCGCGCCGCGCGAGCGAGTCGTCCGCCGTCGCGGCCGCGCGGATGGCCTACATCGCCGGCTTCAGCGCCACCAGCAACCTCGAGGCCGGTCGCACGTGGGGCATCCCGACGATGGGCACGGCGGCGCACTCGTGGACCCTGCTGCACGACAGCGAGGAGGACGCGTTCCGCGCCCAGGTCGACGCACTCGGCACCGGCACCACGCTGCTGGTCGACACCTACGACATCGTCACGGGCGTCGACACCGCCGTGCGCGTGGCGGGTACGCAGCTCGGCGGCGTGCGCCTCGACTCCGGCGACCTGCCGACCGTGGCGGCGTCGGTGCGCCAGCAGCTCGACGAGCTGGGCGCCGTGAACACCCGGATCACCGTCACGAGCGACCTCGACGAGTATGC
>NZ_JAPSJA010000087.1 GCF_031178525.1 Microbacterium sp. | reverse complement strand
GAGACGCCGGTGAACGCGACGAGCGCGTCGCGGGGGATGTCGAGGTCGACGCTCCGCAGGTTGTGCTCGCGCGCGCCGCGGACCCGGACGCTCCCGAGGTCGGGTGTGTGCGGCGGGCGTGCGGGAGCATCCATCCCCTCAGTCTTCCGCGCGGCGACTGGGAGCGGCGATCGCGCTCAGCCGTGGGTCCGCTTGAACCCTCGAGCCGCTCGACCGCCTGGTCGATCAGGCGCCGTTCGTCGCCGTGGACGACGGTCTCGACACCGCGCCTCACACGTTGAAGCGGAACTTCACCACGTCGCCGCATGGATCAGCCTCTGACCGCTACCGGTTGCACGGACGAGTGGGGATCAGTGGCCTCGGATGTCGAACGCTTCGAAGATGCCTCCCGGGCCTTCTCCCCACGCCTGCACCACGAAGGTGCCGCTCTCGCCGGGATCGGACAGGAACCCGGTCGCGTTGCGCAACGCTGCGAGGTCTTCTGCCGGCGTCACGGTGATCGAAAGATCAGCAACGCCCTTCTGCGCGTCGTAGAAGCCCTGCAGTCGGGCTGCTCCGTGGTCGCTACGAATGAGGAGCGCGGCGATGTACTGCATGCCGTTCCCATTGCCGACGAGCTTGCCAGCCTGCGCCATCGAGTCGATGCGCTCAGTGCCGTCAGGGAGCGGCAGGCGCAACAGTCGTGTCTCGATGCCGCGCGCCGCCCCGTCGTTCACGAGGGATATCGATACGGGGAAGCCGACCAGCAGCGCCACGACGACACCAAGCGCGATCCACATGCGACCTCGCCGTGCTGACCTTGGGCCACGGCTGGTCGAGAATCGCTCGGTCACGCGGCTCTGAGCGGCGTGATCGCGGCGATCGTCTCCTGCAGAGCACGCCGCTCGAGCCGCAGTTCGTAGTTCGACTGCAGGTTCATCCAGAACTCCTCGGAGGTGCCGAAGTACCGCGCGAGACGGATCGCTGTGTCGGCCGTGATCCCCCGCTTGCCGTGCACGATCTCATTGATCCGCCGTGGCGGCACGCCCACCGACACCGCAAGCTTGTTCTGCGTGATCCCGAAGCCCTCGATGAAGTCTTCCATCAGGATCTCTCCTGGATGAATCGGCTCGATCCGACGGGTCTCAGTGATAGTCGACGAGTTCGACATCTTCCGCTCCTCCATCTCTCCAGACGAAGCAGATGCGCCACTGCGCGTTCACCCGGATGCTGTGCTGTCCACGACGGTCGCCGGCGAGCTGCTCCAGCCGATTTCCGGGGGGAACCCGAAGGTCCTCCACGTCCTTCGCCGCGTGGAGCATCTCGAGCTTCCGCAGGGCAGCTCGCTGCACCACGCGGTCGACGCGCTTGACGTACTGCTCATGCCAGATGCGCTCGGTGTCCTTGCTGCCGAACGTCCTGATCACGAAACGAGCATATAACGCGTCGCGTCAATAACGCTAGACGTTAAACCTGAACTCCACCGCGCTTCGCAGTAGAACAACCTCAGGACGCGCCGGCCAAGCGCGGCCGCAGTGGCCGGCCGTGCATCCTTCGAATGCGGGTCGAAGCGTCGAATGGTCCCGCGCGGGATGCAGCGTCGGTGCTCCGGCCTCAATGCTCAGCAACCGTCGGTGCTGCACGCGGGGAAGGCGTCGTCTCGCGCCTGCACGATGAGCAGAGGAGCGGACGGCGCTTCGACGGCTGCCTTGCTGCGCTGCGGCGCACCCTCCGCGGCGTCTCGGGTATCAACCATGGGCTCGCTCCATCTCCGCACGGAGGGCAGCGACATCCAGCGTGGGCGATCCGAAGGCCACGAGCCCCCGTTCGGTCTCCACGGCAAGCGTCGGATAGTGGTCCACGCCCAGCTGGCGCGCGTACCGCTGAGCCTGAGCAGCACGCTCGGCCGCGGCGGCGGAGCTCAGCGCGCCGACGACCGAGCCCGCGTCGAGGCCCAGCCGCTCGGCGAGCACCTGATAGGTGCCGACTTCTGAGAGCGAGAGTCCGTCGACGTAGAAGGCCGACTGCATGGCCGCGGCCAGCTCGAGGTCTCGATCCGGCCCCGCCACCTCCTGGAGCGCGGCGAGACCGCGGGCCGCATCGTCGGAGTCGAGGACGAGCGTGCCGGAGGCGAGGAGCTCCTCGTAGGGATGGCCGAACTGGACGCCCGTCAGAGCGGCGATGCGCTCGTTCGCGGCGGGGATGTGGGCGTACTCGCTGATGGGCGCTGCGCGATCGCCCGCGAATAGCGCGCCATGCACGACGTTGATGCTGACGTCGTCTGCTTCGGCGAGCGCGCGCAGGGCAGGAGAGGCGGCGTAGCACCAGCCGCAGTAGGCGTCGAAGAAGTAGGTGATGAGGTGCACGTTCAGGCTTCCTGGTCGGTCTGTCGGTCGTATCGTTCGCGGGCTCGCTGGACTTCGCGCATGTTCGCGCGGGCCCAGTGCTCGAGCTCGAGCAGCAGCGGCCGGAGGGTGCGGCCGCTGTCGGTCAGTGTGTAGACGACGCGAGGAGGGACCTCGGGAAACGCCTCGCGCGTGATGAGGCCGTCTCGCTCGAGCGCCTTCAGCGTCAGCGACAGCATGCGCGGCGAGATGCCGGCGACGCGCGTCGCGAGCTCCTTGTATCTGGCGGGGCCCGCGGAGAGCGCCCCGATGACGAGGATCGTCCAGCGGTCGCCGACGCGATCCACTAGCTGCCTGCTCGGGCAGTTCGGATCGTACGGGTCGAATCCGAGGTCGTCGTTCATGAGGCGCTCTCCTGCAACCATCAGTACCCGACGGTGAACCGCGTGCGGGCGTGCTCGCGGCGCTCGATCTCGTTCGCGAACGCGATGGCGAAGTCGGCGCCGGAGATGTTGGATTTGCCGCTCTCATCCGCGATCAAGATGTCCCGACCCACGCGATACTCGCCGGTGCGCTCGCCAGCGTTCCAGGAGCCGAAGCCTCCCGCCGGGCTGAGCGAGAACCAGTCGACGTCGTCCTCCGACGCTCGCAGAGCCTCCAGGAGGACCGCGTGCGCGTGCGCCTCCGCCTTGAACGCCTCGGGGAACTCCGCGGTATCCATGACGCGCGGGCCACCGTGGGCGACGGCGAGCGAGCCGGCACCGCCGACGAAGCCCAGGCGGGCGCGCCGCGTGCGGGAGACCTCTTCGAGGAGCGGGAGCGCGTCGACGAGAGCGGGCCCGCCCTCCTCCGTCGGCGACGCCGGCAGCGCGACGACGACGTTCGAGGCGCCGTCGACGACCTCGCGCACGAACTGCTCGTCGTGGATCGAGCCCACGGCGCTCTCGACCTCACCCGGAATGGCGTCGGCGCGGCGAGCGACACCCGTCACGTCGAAGCCGCGCGAGACCAGCTCCTTGGCGATGTGGCCGCCGGCGTAGCCGCTGGCGCCGAAGATTACGATCTTTGCCACTGCACTTCCTAACTATCGATTGAGTAGTAACAAGACAAATGTATAGCGTTGACCGCCGGATCGCAACGCCGGAGGGCAAGGTCGCCACGTCGGGAGGGAAGCGAGCAACCAGGTCGACTCACGCATCGCCGCGGGCTCCGGCGCGGTATACTTAGGGCACGAAGCAGTTTTTGCGACCAGAGAGAGATGGGTTCGATCATGCAGCAGCCGACCGCGAGCACCGAGGGCTGGCCCCACGCTCGCGACCCTCAGGGCTTCACGGAGGGCGACAAGCTCGCCTGGAAGATCGTCGGCTACTGCGCCGCGGGCGTCACGATCCTCGGGGTGACCGCAGGCGTCGTCGCATTCGTGGTGTTCGGGAGCGCCTGAGGATTCTGGGTTGCGCCGCAGCGGGACCCTAGGGGCGCTAGCCTGCGGATCGATCGACCGTAGCGATCAGTTGCGTCATGAGCCCGTGCAGCTGCTCGAGCTCCTCGCGATCTAGCCCAAGGCGCGCCATCATCTCGCCGGGCACCGCGAGCGCCTGCTCGCGGAGCCGGGCGCCTCGCTCCGTCAGGGTGATGTCGAGCATGCGCACATCGTCCGCCCGACGGGCTCGCTCGACGAGTCCGGCGGCCTCGAGCCGCTTGACGAGCGGGGAGAGGGTCGCTGGCTCGAGGCGCAGCTGCTCGCTCAGCTGACGCAACGAGAGAGAGCGCGAGCTCCACAGGGCCAGCATCACGAGGTACTGCGGGTGGGAGAGGCCGAGCGGCTCGAGCACAGGGCGATACGCGGCCACAACGCTGCGCGACGCGACCGATAGCGCGAAGCAGACCTGGCGCTCGAGCGCCAGATCATCCTCCGCCCGCACGGGCAGGTCATCGCGCACCATGCCGCCATCCTACGGGGACCTCTCAGGCGGGGCCTTGCTGGCGCATCGCCGTGAAGTAGTTCGGGAACTGCATGTTGCCGAGGTGCGCGAAGAACGCATGTCGAGCGGGCTGGTGCTGCGCGGTGAACTCGAGCACCGCCCCATGTCGTTGGATCGACTAGTTCAGGCGCTCAATGCGGCCGGACGCGGCGGCCGTCAACGAGCAAGGCGCGTCCGCCTTCTCGATGAAGTCGGGCCTGCGATGGGGCCCTGCAGCGATGTCGCATGGCCACCGCTCAGAGCCGACTGACAACGACACGCCGGCCCGATTCTGCGTGGAGCGCCCACGGCGATCTGAGACGGAGCCCATCATGAGTCAGCGGCCGGCCCCTCGGGGCCGGATCGAAGAAGCCCCATCGCGCCCCGGCAGCGCAGATGCGGCCGCCGCCTCGAGGTCGACGTCACTGCGTGGAGACAGTCGCGCTTGGCAGAAACGGTGACCTCAGCCCCTGTGGGTGGCACTCTCCCAGGCGCGCGGGACCCTGGGGCGACAGCCCTCTTCTATCGGCAGCGGTTGCCCGGCCTGGAATGGAAGCTGTTGTCGGCTGTCCATCGGAGGCTAGCTCGCCGCATGCTGCGCGACGCCGCTGCGCACCTCTCCGGTCTGTGACCAACCGTCCAACCGTCCATGAGGCGGTTCCGGGTCGAGGTGCGTGCCCATGGTTCCCGCTTCACATCCCTCCGCTGACGACGGGCTAACGCTGACCTCGCCTTCCACAGCAGGCGCTCGATACGCCTCGCTGTTCGGCGAGGCGGCCCGGCTCGCCGAACAGACAATCGCAGATGTCGCCACCTGCTCGCTCATCCATCATTCGGTCATGCCCGACGAGCAGGATCCACACGTCGAACCTGCACTCCCTGGCGTCATGCGGCGGAATGTCGTCATAGACAAACAGGGGTACCGATGCTCAGTTCGTCGAAGATTCCCTCGAGCAGCGACCCGGGAACAGATCCGCCAATCGCGCCGCCAGCGAAGCGCGGGCCCAGCACCGCTGAGAGGCGCCCGTTGCCGACAAGAGGTGGGCAGCTAGCCCATCGGTGAGCGCCAGGAGAGCATACGCCTCGAATGGCGCATCCACGTCCGCGCGCGTCTCACCGCATCTCGTGGCGTTGAGCACGCCGTCGACGATCCGCTGACGCAGCAGGTCATCACTGCGAGCCTGGTGCTCAGACAGCGCCTGATGATCGAGCGCCATGCCGGCGAACGCGCGCCGTAGGTAGACCTCTTCGCGACGACGCTGATCGAGAGGAAGAAGCTCCTCGAGCCCTGCGCGCATCATGTGCTCGATACGCGCGTGACGCCGCTCCTCCCGAGCGATTGCCGCATCCACCCGAGCCACAACATCGTGCATCATGTCCCGCTGGGTGTTCGAGAGGAGCTCCTCCTTCGACGCGTAGTAGTGCTGCACGAGCCCCACCGACACTCCGGCCGCGGCTGCTGTTCGAGCGACCGTCACCGCGCCGAGTCCTCCGGCTAGTGCAACAGCGCGGACTCCGTCCTGGATCTGCCGACGGCGGGCAGGGTGATCAGCGGTTCTGCTCATATGACGCTCATCCTCCTATTCCAATATACACATATGGTAACGTCTGCTCCCGTGAGGCACCGAAGGGTTATCAGCGCGCTGGGCCTCCTGATGGTGCTCGCACCGCTCGGGGCGTACTGGGCCCCGACCAGCGGCGACGCACCTTCAACCACCGCAGACGGCGTGGCGGACTACGTAGAACGCTGGCGGTCCGCGAACGCGGTTCCAGGCGCAGCGGTGGCTGTCATCGACGGCGGTGAGACGACCGTGCATCTGAGCGGGGTCGACGGTGACGGCAACGAACTCGCAATAGACACCGGGTTTCTCATCGGCAGCGTTGCCAAGACTTTCACCAGCACTCTGATCCTTCAGCACGTGACGGAAGGACGCATAGCGCTGGACGAGCCTGCAGCGACCTACCTGGACTGGTGGGGCGCCGAGGACGTCTCCGTACGCATGCTGCTCACGCACACAAGCGGGCTCACAGCGGCCGATGGCCTCGCCGTCTCGGAGAGGTACACCACCGGCGATCACGCTGTTGAGGCAGCCGCACGAGACCTCGCGCAGTCCGGGACAGCCGGCGTGTACGAGTACAGCAGCGCCAACTACCTGATGCTGGGTGCCATCATCGAGGCAGTGAGCGGCCGATCGTACGCAGCCGAGTTGACCGACCAAGTGTTGGAACCACTGGGCATGGAAGCGACCGCCGCGACGGCAGCCGACGCCGCGGGGCCGGCGCCCGGCCATCGCATCTGGTCGGGGCGCTGGGCGCGCGCCTACGACGTCCGTCTCGATGACTCCGGTGCGCCGTACGGGTATGTGATGTCGACCCTAGAGGAGCTAGCGACCTACGCCGAGGCGCATCTCAATGGCGGCCTGGTGGACGACGAGCTCCGCTCCTTGGCGTGGAGCATGCAAGAGCGGAACGGGGTCAGCAGCGGCTACGGGTTCGGGTGGCGAGTCGAGCAGGACGGGGATTCGCTCGTCGTGCACCATACGGGCGCGACGCCCGGCTACTTCGCGCACTTGTGGCTCGTTCCCGAGGAGGACCGCGCCGTGATCGTGCTCGCCAATGCCTACTCGGAGGCTCGTGCGCCCAGCCTGGTTGCGGCCGCTGCCGATATCTCCGCGATCACCGCGGGAGGATCTCGACATGTCAGCGCGGGCGAGCCGCTCCTCACGTGGTTGCCCGCGGGACTTCTCGTGCTCGGCCTGAGCGGCATCGCTGCGGGTGTGGCGCTCGGCGCCGGGAGGCTCGGCCGCTGGTGGCTATGGGCATGCCTCGCCGCCATCGTCATCACCGCGGTCGTCTTGGCACCCGTGCTGATCGGGGCGACTTGGCGGACGATCGGAATCTGGACGCCTGACCTGTACGCGGGGCTCCTAGCAGCGGGGAGCGGGTGCGGTTTTGCACTGCTCGCCGCCCTTACACGGTTCCGCCGCCCGCAGGGGGCGCTGACCGAGCCGGCTCCTGATGCCCACGGAGACACGCGCGGTCAATAAGACGGCTACGAGTGGCCCTCGAGTCTGAGTCGTTGCGCGTGAAGCGATCGTCAGCGGTTGAACCGGGTTCCCCACGTACTCTTCATCACCGTGGCGGATGCGAACCACCCCGGATCACGCGGAGAGGAGGCGCGGTGTCCCCTCCCGTAGACCTCGCATACCCGTTCACGGGGCGATGGCTCGTCCAGAACAGTCCCGCCAACCGGATGCCGAGCCACGGCACCGAGGCATTCGCCTCGTCCTGCGCGATCGACTTCGTGCCCGTTGTCGGCAACGGACGAACTGCCCCGTTCCGGGCAAGCTCGCTCCTCCGCCCAGAGCCGCCCGAACGGTTCCCCGGATTTCGACGCCAGATCCTCGCCCCTCTGGATGGAGTCGTCGTCGCTGCACGCGACGGCTTACCAGATCACCATGCCCACCGCGGGATGCCCTCCCTCAGCTACGCCCTCACTCAGCGTCGGCGCGCAGGCGGCGGTTGGGGCGACCTCGCGGGAAACCACGTGTTCATCCGGCAGAACGCCGTCATCATCGCGCTCTGCCATCTCGAACGCGGCAGCATCGCCGTCCGTCTCGGACAACACGTTCAGTTGGGGGACGCCATCGCACGGTGTGGGAACTCCGGCAACAGCACCGAACCACACCTGCACGTACAGGCGATGGATGACGCTCGCGTCGAGCACGCCCGAGCTCTACCGATGACGTTCAGAGGCGAACTCCCGCACAACCGGGAGATCCTCGACATCGCCTCACCCCGGAGACCGGCGTCCCTGCCTTTCGCGTAGCGCGCCTGTTCGCGGCACTTCCCAGCGGGGCACGTGGTCACACGTTGAAGCGGAACTCCACCACGTCGCCGTCAGCCATGACGTAGTCCTTGCCCTCGATGCGCACACGGCCCGCCGCCTTCGCGTCGGCCATCGAGCCCGCGGCGTCGAGGTCGGCGAACGAGACGACCTCGGCCTTGATGAAGCCGCGCTCGAAGTCGGTGTGGATGACGCCCGCCGCCTGCGGCGCCGTCCAGCCCTTGCGGATCGTCCAGGCGCGGGACTCCTTGGGTCCCGCCGTGAGGTAGGTCTGCAGGCCGAGCGTCTCGAAGCCGATGCGCGCCAGCTGGTCGAGGCCCGACTCCTCCTGCCCGAGCGATTGCAGCAGCTCCAGCGCCTCGTCGGCGTCGAGGTCGATGAGCTCCGACTCGACCTTCGCGTCGAGGAAGACGGCCTTGGCGGGGGCGACCAGCGCTGCCAGCTCGGCCTTCCTGCTCTCGTCCGCCAGCACATCCTCGTCGACGTTGAAGACGTAGAGCACGGGCTTGGCCGTCAGCAGGCCGAGCTCCTTCACGGGCGTGGTGTCGAAGCCCGCCTGCGTCAGCGTGCGCCCCGCGTTGAGGATCTCGAGCGCCTCGGTCGCGGCGGCCAGCACGGAGGCGTCGACCTTCTTGCCGCGCAGCTCCTTCTCGAGGCGCGGCACGGCCTTCTCGAGCGTCTGCAGGTCGGCGAGGATGAGCTCGGTGTTGATCGTCTCCATGTCGGAGGCGGGGTCGACCTTGCCGTCGACATGCACGACGTCGCCGTCGCCGAAGCCGCGCACGACCTGTGCGATCGCGTCGGCCTCGCGGATGTTGGCGAGGAACTGGTTGCCGAGGCCCTCGCCCTCGCTCGCGCCCTTGACGATGCCGGCGATGTCGACGAACGAGACGGTCGCGGGCAGGATGCGCGCGGAGCCGAAGATCTCGGCGAGGCGCGTGAGGCGCTCGTCCGGCAGCTCGACCACCCCGATGTTCGGCTCGATCGTGGCGAACGGGTAGTTCGCCGCGAGCACGGTGTTCTTGGTGAGCGCGTTGAAGAGCGTGGACTTGCCCACGTTGGGGAGTCCGACGATGCCGATGGTGAGTGCCACGACAGACGAGCCTACCGGCGGCCCGCGCGGCCGCCGTCGCGGGGCTCCCGCCCAGGTTGCTCGCGTAGCGTCGCCGCCACACACCGCCGCACGGCGCCTGCCGTGGGCGAGGCGAGAGGGGCGATGAGCATGGCCGACACGACGAACCCGGACTACGACCGCCGTCAGGGCGACCCGGTGGACCACCAGCAGCCGCCTGCCGACAGCGGCTCGGCGGGCTCCTTCGCCTCGCGGCACAACGAGTTCGCGCCAGGCGAGGGCCACGAGTCGGCCGCCCACGACCCGAAGACGGGCGCGCCCGTGCACGGCGACGGCACGCCGAACGAGGCGCTGCCCGCGCAATGGGACAAGGGTGAGGCCGAGGGCCAGGACCCGGCCGCGCAGGAGACGCAGGACGGCGAGGCGGAGCGCCCCGACACGCCGGCCGGCGACGGCCAGGCGCGCGAGGCGCACCCCGGCGGCGAGGCGCAGCGCTGACCGACACGACTCCCCCGGCGACCGGCGGCCACCTGCGCCGCCGGTTCGTCGTGCACGGCAGCGTGCAGGGCGTCGGCTTCCGCATGGCCGCGGCCGCCGAGGCGCGGCGCCTCGGCGTCGCCGGCAGCGTGCGCAACCGCTTCGACGGCACCGTCG
>NZ_JAPSJA010000328.1 GCF_031178525.1 Microbacterium sp. | reverse complement strand
GACCTACTCCGACGGGGTCGCCCGAGCCGTCGAGCGCATCGCCGGGGAACAGTCGGTGGATCCGGCCGACCTCAAGCAGGCGATCGCCGCCTCGAACAGGACCTCGCTGCTCGAGCGCTTCATCGACCCGTCCGAGATCGCGAGCCTCGCCCTCTACCTCGCAAGCCCCCTCTCCTCGGCGACCAACGGCGCCGCGCTCCGCGCCGACGGAGGGACGTTGACCGGCGTTCTGTAGACGCGAGCCGGACGCCCGTTCAGGCGCCGTCGCGGTTCTGCTTCTCGCGCACTGCGGACCGAGCAGATCCGCCGCACGCACGTACGGGTCAGAAGCGCAGCAGGTCGAGCTGCTCCCGCGTCACGTCGCGGTCGACGTAGATCAGCCGGACGGCGTCCGGATCCGGGTTCCCCTCATCCGGTCCGCGCCAGACGAGCCTGAGCCCGAGCTTCTCGGCGACCGCTTTCGAGGCGAGGTTGTGCTCCAGCAGGATCGCGCTGACCGGGACGTCCGGATCCACGCGCGCCGCGGCGGCTCTGCCGGCGCGCGCGATCTCTGTCGCGAAGCCGCGGCCCTGATAGCCGGGCTCGAGACGGTAGTAGATGTTCCAGGCCGCGCTCTCGCGAAGGCGGCACCCGCCGACGCCCACGAAGTCGCCGGAGGTCCTCAGCCGCGCCGACCAGTAACCGAGCCCGTCCCGCCAGTCGTCGAGGTAGTGCTCGAGCACGTCACGGGTGCGCGCCAGGCTGCGATGGCGGCCCGACGGCAGGTGGCGCCACACGGCGGGATCGGCGTGGAGCCGGTGGAGCTCGGGCAGATCGTCGCGCGACACGGGTGTGAGCACGAGATCGCCGGCGACCACCGACTCGGTCAGCGCTGACAGTTCGGGCACCAGTACAGCTTGCGGGCCTGCATCTCCTCGAGCACGATCTCGGTCCCGCACACGCGACACGGCAGTCCGGCGCGGTGGTAGACCCAGTGCCGGTCGTCGCGATGCGCCATCGCCTTGCGCCAGGCGTCTCCCTCCAGGCCGTCCATGGTCATCATCTGACCGGTCTCGACGCCGATGCGCAGCAGCGCCACCCAGTCGCGCCACAGGCCGCGCACGATCTCCTCGGGGATCGCCCTGCCCGGCGTGTGCGGGTCGAGATTCGCGCGGAACAGCATCTCGGCGCGATAGACGTTGCCGATGCCGCTCACGACGGCCTGGTCCATGAGCAGCTGCCCGATCGCCACGTTGCGCCCGCGCACCGCCGCGACGAAGCGCTCCTCGTTCTCGACGGGGTCTCCCACGAGCGGGTCGGGGCCGAGGCGCGCCATCACGGCCGCCACCTGCTGCGGCGTCTCGATCACGCACGCGGTGGGCCCGCGCAGGTCGGCGCACGTCACATCCGTCAGGAGGCGCAGCCGCACCTGGCCCACGACGGGAGGCGGCCACTCGTCCTCGGGCACGCCGCCGTTGTCCGCGTCGTCCGCCGCCGACGGCTCCAGCGCCTTCGTCTGCTCCGACATCCGCACATGCACACGGGTTCGTCGCGGCGCACCGATGGAGGTGAGCGAGTTCTCCCCCGCGTCGTCGAACACGGGCGCATCCACGGGCGTCGCGAGATCCGTGCCGCGCTGATTCGTCTGGCCCATACGGCCGTTCGCGGATGCGATCGTCGAGTCGACCAGGATCTCGCCTGCGAAATCCCACGCCCCGTAGAGGCCCAGGTGCACGCGCAGCCAGACCTCCTCGTCGAACTCGAGGAACATCTGCTTGCCGACAGCGCGAGCGGCAGTCGGTGTGCGACCGCTCAGCACGGCCGCCCCGTCCGCGAAGCGCCCCTGCGGGCTGGCTGCCTGCACCGCGCGACCGACGAAGTTGCGCGCGAACTGGCGCGCGATGCGGTGGACGGAGTGACCCTCGGGCATCAGACGCGAGGATCGGGCTGTAGCGAACCGTCCTGCTCGTACGCCGCGATCTGCCCGATCCGGCGCACGTGGCGCTCGTCGTTCGAGAACGGCGTCTCGACGAAGCGGTCGATGAACGTCACGACCTCGTCGAAGGAGTGCTGACGGGCGCCGATCGCGATCACGTTCGCGTCGTTGTGCTCGCGCGCGAGCTCGGCGGTCGCGATGCTCCACACGAGCGCCGCACGCACGCCCTCCACCTTGTTGGCCGCGATCTGCTCGCCGTTGCCCGAGCCGCCGAAGACGATGCCGAGCGCGGGCACGCCGGCGCGCTGGTCCGTCACGACCGCCTGCGCGGCGCGGATGCAGAACGCCGGGTAGTCGTCGACGGGGTCGTACTCGATCGGGCCGTGATCGACCACCTCGTGCCCCTGCTCGGCCAGGTGGTGCTGCAACTGGGTCGAGAACTCGAGGCCGGCGTGGTCGGTCGCGATGTGGATGCGCATGGACTCGATCCTAGATTCTCGTTCGCCCCGCGGCGGGCGAACAGCTTCTGCGTCGGTTCAGGAGCCGGGACGGCGCTCAG
>NZ_JAPSJA010000327.1 GCF_031178525.1 Microbacterium sp. | reverse complement strand
TCGAGCATCCGCGAGGGCATGCCGGGTGGCGATCCGCTGCTGCTCGCTCTCACGGGAACGCCGCTCATCAACGACGTCGAGGACTTCGACGCGATCTGGCGGTTCCTCGGCTGGACCACCGGCGACAAGCCGGGCCCCGAGTTGATGGAGAAGCTCGACGCCACGGGTCTCACGCCCGCCGACAAGGCGTTCTATCCTGAGGCCCGCGACGCCGTGATCTCGATGGGCATCGTGCGGCGCCGCAAGAAGGACGTCGCGAAGGACCTGCCCGACAAGCTGATCGCCGACCTGCCGGTGCAGCTGGACGACGAGTTCGGTCGCGGCATCCGCGAGGCCGAGCGCGAGCTGGGCGCGCGCCTGGTCGCGCGCTACCGCCGGATCATCGAGGCGCGCGGCGACCGCGGCCTGGCGCCCGGCGAGATCGACGACGACATCGTGCGGCTCGTCGCGCAGGGCGAGCTCGACGAGACGAAGGCGGCCGGCACCGAGGGCGACAACGTCTTCACGATGGTGCGCCGCATCGGTCAGGCGAAGGCCGGCCTGGCAGCCGACTACGCGGCCCAGCTGCAGCGCTCGGTCGGCAAGGTGGTGTTCTTCGCGAAGCACATCGACGTGATGGACCAGGCCGAGGCGCACTTCGCTGCGGTCGGCATCAAGAGCGTGTCGATCCGAGGCGATCAGACGTCCGCCGCACGCCAGCAGGCGATCGATGCGTTCACGGGCGATCCCGAGGTCGGCATCGCGGTGTGTTCGCTCACCGCGGCGGGCGTGGGCGTGAACCTGCAGGCGTCGTCGAACGTCGTGCTCGCCGAGCTCAGCTGGACCGCCGCCGAGCAGACGCAGGCGATCGACCGCGTGCACCGCATCGGACAGGACGAGCCGGTCACCGCGTGGCGCATCATCGCGGCTCACACGATCGACACCAAGATCGCGGAGCTCATCGATCAGAAGCAGGGCCTCGCGGCGCGCGCGCTCGACGGCGAGGCCGTCGACCCGACCTCGAGCGACTCGGTGCAGCTCGCCGCCCTCATGCACGTGCTGCGGGACGCGCTGGCCTGATCGCTCGCACGGCCGGACGACGCCTCTTCGGGCGTCGTCCGGATCCCCTAGTGTCGAGAGCATGAAGATCGGAATCCTCACGTCCGGAGGTGATTGCCCCGGACTGAATGCGGTCATCCGCGGCATCGTCCTCAAGGGCACCACGTCCTACGACCTCGAGTTCGTGGGCATCCGCGACGGCTGGCGCGGCGTCGTCGAAGCGGACTTCTTCCCGCTCACCCGGCACGAGGTCAAGGGCCTCGCGAAGGTCGGCGGCACCATCCTGGGCACCAGCCGCACGAACCCCTATGAGGGAGAGCGCGGCGGCGCCGAGAACATCAAGGCGACGCTCGCCGAGAACGGCATCGACGGCATCGTGGCGATCGGCGGCGAGGGAACCCTCGCGGCGGCCGAGCGCCTCTCGAACGACGGCGTGCCCGTGTTCGGCGTGCCCAAGACGATCGACAACGACCTCGGCGCGACCGACTACTCGTTCGGCTTCGACACGGCCGTCAACATCGCGACAGAGGCGATGGACCGCCTGCGCACCACGGGCGACTCCCACCAGCGCTGCATGGTGGCCGAGGTCATGGGCCGCCACGTCGGCTGGATCGCGCTGCACGCCGGCCTTGCCGCCGGTGCGCACGTCATCTGCATCCCCGAGGTGCCGCTGTCGATCGAGGAGATCACGGCGCAGGTCACCTCGGCCCATGAGCGCGGTCGTGCGCCGCTCGTCGTGGTGTCGGAGGGCTTCAAGCTGAAGGGGCAGGAGGAGGCCTACAGCGACAAGGGCCTCGACGCGTTCAACCGCCCGCGCCTGGGCGGCATCGGCGAGGTGCTCGCGCCCGAGATCGAGCGGATCACGGGCATCGAGACGCGCGCGACCGTGCTGGGCCACATCCAGCGCGGCGGTTCGCCGTCGGGCTTCGACCGCGTGCTCGCCACCCGCCTCGGCCTCCACACGGCCGACGCCGTCGTCGAGGGCGCGTGGGGTGAGATGGTCGCGCTGCGCGGCACCGACATCGTGCGCGTCCCGTTCGCCGATGCGCTCGGTGAGCTGCACACCGTGCCGCTCTCGCGCTACGAGGAGGCCGCGGCCCTGTTCGGCTGAGCCTCATCCACGCTTCTCGTCCGGGATCTCCGGGCGCGGCGGGCCGGGGACACTCCCGAGGAGATCCGCGCCCCCGAGGAGATCCGCGTTCCCGAGGAGATCCGCCGCGGATCCGTCCTCGTGAGCGCGGATCTCCTCGCGTGCAGGCCGCGCGTCAGGCGTCGGCGACGCCCAGGACGTCGAACAGCCACGCGAGCTGGAAGGCCCGCTCGCGCCAGGAGTTGTAGCGGCCGCTCACGCCGCCGTGCCCCGCGACCATCTCGCACTTGAACAGCGCGTCCGCACCCACGTCGCGCAGGCGCGCGACCCACTTGGCCGGCTCCACGTAGA
>NZ_JAPSJA010000326.1 GCF_031178525.1 Microbacterium sp. | reverse complement strand
GGTTGGCGCCCCAGCCCGACGCGAAGATGCCCGATCCGCGCACCACCCCGTCGGGGTTGATGCCGTTCACGCGCACGCCGTGCTCGCCGAGCTCGACGGCCAGCAGCCGCACCTGGTGCGCCTGGTCCGCCTTGGTCGCGGAGTAGGCGATGTTGTTCGGACCCGCGAAGACGCTGTTCTTCGAGGAGATGTAGATGATGTCGCCGCCCATCCCCTGCTCGATCAGCGGCGTCGCCGCGGCCTTCGAGACGAGGAAGGATCCCTTCGCCATGACGTCGTGCTGGAGGTCCCAGTCCTTCTCGGTGGTCTCCAGCAGCGGCTTCGACAGCGACAGACCCGCGTTGTTCACGATCAGGTCGATGCCGCCGAACGCGAGCAGCGTCTCGTCGATCGCGGCCTGCACCCCCGCCGCGTCCGCCACGTTCGCCGCGATGCCGATCGCGACGTCGGTCGAGCCGAGCTCGGCCGCGACGCCCCGCGCCTTCTCGAGATCGAGATCGGCCACGACGACGCACGCGCCCTCCCGTGCCAGGCGGGTGGCGATCGCCTTGCCGATACCCGACGCGGCGCCCGTCACGAAGGCGATGCGACCCTGGTGCGTCTTCGGCTTCGGCATCCGCTGGAGCTTCGCCTCCTCGAGCGCCCAGTACTCGATCCGGAACTTCTCGGCGTCGGAGATCGGCGTGTAGGTCGACAGCGCCTCGGCGCCGCGCATCACGCCTATCGCGTTGAGGTAGAACTCGCCGGCGACGCGGGCGGTCTGCTTGTTCGCGCCGTACGAGAACATGCCGACGCCGGGAACCAGCACGATCAGCGGGTCCGCGCCGCGCATCGCGGGGCTGTCGGCGGTCGCGTGCGCCTCGTAGTACGCCGTGTAGTCGGCGCGGTAGGCGGCGTGCAGCTCCTTCAGCCGGGCGATCTGCTCCTCGGCGGTCGCTGTCGCCGGCAGATCCAGGATCATCGGCTTGACCTTGGTGCGCAGGAAGTGGTCGGGGCAGCTGGTGCCGAGGGCTGCGAGCTCCGGCGCGCGCTCGGACGCGAGGAAGTCGAGGACGACCTCGCTGTCGGTGAAGTGTCCGACCATCGGCTTGTCGTGCGAGGCGAGGCCGCGGATCGTCGCCGCGAGCGCGGCGGCCCGCGCGCGGCGCTTCTCCCGCGGCAGCGCCTCGAAGCCTGCGCGCACACCGCCGAACGGCTCGGGCTTGCCGTGCTCGTCGATGTACGCCTGGGCGGTCTGAATGATCCAGAGCGAGTTGCGCTCGCTCTCCTCGCTCGTGTCGCCCCAGGCAGTGATGCCGTGCCCGCCCAGGATCGTGCCGATCGCCTGCGGGTTCGCCGCCTTGATCTCGGCGATGTCGAGACCCAGCTGGAAGCCAGGGCGCCGCCACGGCACCCACACGACCTTGTCGCCGAAGATCCGCTTCGTGAGCTCCTCGCCGTCCGCCGCGGTCGCGATCGCGATCCCGCTGTCCGGGTGCAGGTGGTCGACGTGGGCCGCGTCCACCAGGCCGTGCATCGCGGTGTCGATCGAGGGGGCGGCGCCGCCCTTGCCGTGCAGGCAGTAGTCGAACGCCGCGACCATCTCGTCCTCGCGCTCGACGCCCGGGTACACGTTCACGAGCGCGCGCATGCGGTCAAGACGCAGGGCGGCAAGGCCCGACTCGGTCAGCGTGCCGAGGTCTCCTCCGGAGCCCTTCACCCACAGCAGCTCGACGGGCTCTCCCGTCACCGGGTCGGTCTCGGTGCCCTTGGCGGACGTGTTGCCGCCGGCGTAGTTGGTGTTGCGCGGATCGGATCCGAGCCGGTTCGACCGGGCGATCAGATCTGCGACGGTGCCGTTCGGCACGGTGACGTCTGACACGGCGTTCATGCTCCCCATCCGGCCTGCACGCCGCCCTGGCGCTCGGCCTCGATCGTGTTCTGGTAGTCCGATTCGAGCTGCGCCTTCATGGGGTCCGCGGGAAGCCCGCGACTCTCGCGCCACTCCGCCAGCGCGGGGCGCACGTCCGTGTAGAACGCGTCCATGAACACCGCGTTGGCGGCGAGCACATCCCCCGCCCGCTGCGCCTCGCGCAGCGCGTCGGCGTCGACGAGAAGCGCGCGCGCCGTCATCTCCTGCACGTTCAGCACCGAGCGGATCTGGCCCAGGATCTTGTCCTCGACGTTGTGGCACTGGTCGAGCATGAACGCCACGTCGGGGTTGCCGAGGCCGCCGCCGCGGATCACCTCGAAGAGGATCCGGAACAGCTGGAACGGATCGGCCGCCCCCACGATGAGGTCGTCGTCCGCGTAGAAGCGCGAGTTGAAGTCGAACGATCCGAGCTTCCCGAGGCGCAGCAGCTGCATCACGATGAACTCGATGTTCGTGCCGGGCGCGTGGTGTCCCGTGTCGAGGCACACCATCGCCCGATCGCCGAGCGCGGCGACCTGGGCGTACGACGTGCCCCAGTCCGGCACGTCCGTGTGATAGAACGCCGGCTCGA
>NZ_JAPSJA010000086.1 GCF_031178525.1 Microbacterium sp. | reverse complement strand
GGAGAAACATCATGGCGAAGCTCAGCACCGACGAGCTGCTCGACGCGTTCAAGGAGCTCACGCTCATCGAGCTCAGCGAGTTCGTGAAGGCCTTCGAGGAGACCTTCGACGTCACCGCCGCCGCCCCTGTCGCGGTTGCCGCCGCCGGTGGTGGCGCTGCCGCCCCCGCCGAGGAGGTCGAGGAGAAGGACTCGTTCGACGTCGTCCTCGAGGCCGCCGGCGACAAGAAGATCCAGGTCATCAAGGTCGTCCGCGAGCTCACCTCGCTCGGCCTCGGCGAGGCCAAGGCCGTCGTCGACGGTGCCCCCAAGGCCGTGCTCGAGGGCGCGAACAAGGAGACCGCCGAGAAGGCGAAGGAGGCCCTCGAGGCCGCCGGCGCCACGGTGACCCTCAAGTAATCCCTCCGCATCCGCAGCAGCGGATGCGACCATCCAGCACCGTCTGGATCCGCCGATCCGGTGACGGATCGGCATGAGAGCCCCGGGAGAGATCCCGGGGCTCTCGTCGTGTGCGGCCTCGTCGGGCTCTGATCCGGGCGTCGTGACACTCCCGTGACTGCCGGATCGTTGTCCGCCGGTCTGGCGGCTACTAGTGTCAGCCAGACAGGACCTCCATACCCGGAGGAAGGCCGCGCGGCATCCGAACGCGCGACGACAGACGGGAGCAGACGATGTCGACTGCAACGCGGAAGAGGCTCATCCTCTCCACCACCGGTCTCGGGATCACCGTGCTCGCGCTCGCGGGCTGCACGGGCGGCCCCGGCGTGAGCGGCGGGGGCGGAGGCGGCGGCGGCGGAGAATCCGAGGGCGGATCCTCGGAGGTCACGGTCTACGGCACCATCGTCGATGCCGAAGCCGAACTGCTCGAGCAGTCCTGGGCGGACTGGGAAGAGGAGAACGGCATCGACATCGTGTACGAGGGCTCTCAGGAGTTCGAGGCGCAGATCGCGGTGCGCGCGCAGGGTGGCAACCCGCCGGACCTTGCGATCTTCCCCCAGCCGGGGCTCCTCGCCGACATGGCCAGCCGCGACTACCTCGTCGAGGCGCCCGAGAGCGTCGTCACGAACCTCCGCGAGAACTGGGCCGAGGACTGGGAGGGCTATGCCTCCTACGACGGCACGGTCTACGGCGCACCGCTCATGGCGAGCGTGAAGGGCTGGATCTGGTACCAGCCCTCGGTGTTCGAGGAGAACGGCTACGAGGTCCCGACCGACTGGCAGGGCCTGCTGGATCTCACGGCGCAGATGCGCGAGGACACCGGCAGCGCGCCGTGGTGCGCGGGCTTCGGGTCCGACGCGGCGACGGGCTGGCCGGGCACCGACTGGATCGAGGACCTCGTGCTGCGAGCATCGGGGCCGGAGGTCTACGACCAGTGGGTCGCGCACGAGGTGCCCTTCACCGACCCGGAGATCAAGGCGGCGTTCGACGAGACGGCGAAGATCCTGCTCAACCCCGACTACGTCAACGCCGGCTTCGGCGACGTCGCGTCGATCGGATCGACGCCGTTCGGCGACGTCGCGAACGCGCTCGTGTCGGGCGACTGCATGCTGACCCACCAGGCGTCGTTCCTCGACGGGTTCATCGTCGACGCCGGCGGCGAGGTGAGCGAGGACGGTGACGTCTGGGCGTTCATGCTCCCGCCGTTCGAGGCCGGCGCCGAGGGCGAGGTCGTCACGGGCGGTGGCGAGATCGTCGGCGCCTTCAGCGACGACGAGGCCGTGGTCAAGGTGCAGGAGTACCTCTCGAGCCCCGAGTGGGCGAACTCCCGCGTCTCCCTCGGCGGCGTGATCAGCGCGAACAAGGGTCTCGACCCCGCCAACGCGCAGAGCGCCATCCTGCAGGCCGCGATCGAGATCCTGCAGAGCGAGGAGACCACCTTCCGCTTCGACGGCTCCGACCTGATGCCGTCCGCCGTCGGTGCCGGATCGTTCTGGCAGGGCATGCGCGACTGGGTGAACGGCGCTTCGACGGACCAGGTGCTCGAGCAGATCGAGTCGGGCTGGCCGGCCGAGTAACAGGCCATGGCCGCTTTCCTCGGTTGGCTCAGCACCCTCTCGCCGTGGCTTGAGATCCCGATCATCATCGGGGTCTTCCTGGTCGCGGTGGTGGTGCTGCTGTTCTTCATCGAGATCGCGCCGCGCGCGGGCCGGGCGTACACCATCGCCCGGCTCGCCGCATGCGTGATCTTCCCGCTCGCCGTGATGTGGATCCTGCAGTCCTATTGGTGGGCGATCGCGGCCGCCGGCGTGCTCGGACTGCTGTTCTTCTGGCTGGATCAGCGCTCCCGCGGCGGCGCTGGTTCGCTGTTCCAGCTGTTCGGCTTCCTCGCCCCGGCGCTGACCCTGCTGCTGGTGGGCCTCGTGCTGCCGGTCGTGCAGACGCTCGTGCAGTCGATGTACAACTCACGCGGCGACACGTTCATCGGGCTCGACAACTTCGTGTGGATCTTCACGCAGCCGCAGGGGATCCGCACGGTCGTGAACACGATCGTGTGGGTGCTCATCGCGCCCGTGGTCTCGACCGTGGTCGGGCTCGTGTATGCGTACTTCATCGACAAGACGCGCGGGGAGAAGGTCTACAAGATCCTCGTGTTCCTGCCGATGGCGATCTCGTTCGTCGGTGCGTCCATCATCTGGCGCTTCATGTACACGGCGCGCCCCGCGGATGCCGAGCAGATCGGCTTCGTGAACCAGATCATCGTGTGGCTGGGCGGCAGCCCGGTTCCCTTCCTGCAGGTGCAGCCCTGGAACACGCTCGCACTCATCGTGGTGTTCATCTGGATCTACACCGGCTTCGCCATGGTGGTGCTGTCGGCCGCGATCAAGGGCGTGCCCACGGAGCAGATGGAAGCCGCGGAGCTCGACGGCGCCAACGCGTACGAGAGGTTCATGAACGTCGTCGTGCCGGGCATCCGGCCCTCGCTGATCGTGGTGCTCACGACGATCGCGATCGCGTCGATGAAGATCTTCGACATCGTGCGCACGATGACCGCCGGCGCGAACAACACGTCGGTGCTCGCGAACGAGATGTACCAGCAGTTCCGCAGCTTCGAGCCGGGCAGGTCGGCGGCGTACGCCGTGATCCTGTTCATCCTCGTGCTGCCGCTGGTCATCTACAACGCCCGCCAGCTCAAGGCACAGAGAGAGGTGCGCTGATGGCCACCACGGAAGAGGTCGTCGCGACGACCCAGGCGGTGACCACGGCCAAGGGCGGATCGCGTCCGGCGCTCGGCGATGCGAAGCGGCGCCTGACGTCGCCGTGGGCCACGATCGCGGCGATCATCATCGCGGCGATCTGGACCATCCCGACGTTCGGCATCCTGGTGTCGTCGTTCCGGCCGAGGGTGGAGATCCAGACCACCGGATGGTGGACGGCGCTGCAGAACTGGGGGTGGACGACCGAGAACTACGTCGAGGCGCTCAACACCTCCACGGGCGGCCTCAGCCTGCTCGGCGCGTTCGTGAACTCGTTCGCGATCACGCTGCCGGCGGCCATCATCCCGCTGATCCTCGCCACGCTCGCGGCGTACGGGTTCGCGTGGATGGAGTTCCGCGGCAGGAACCTGCTGTTCGTGCTGGTGTTCGCCCTGCAGATCGTGCCGATCCAGATGGCGTTCATCCCGCTGCTGCAGCTGTTTGCGCGCGGCGAGCTGTTCGGGTTCCCGATCATCGAGGCGTTCTCGGATCAGGCGGGCTACGCGCAGGTGTGGATCGCGCACACGATCTTCGGCCTGCCGCTGGCGATCTTCCTGCTGCACAACTTCATCGCGCAGATCCCGGGCGACGTGATCGAGGCGGCGCGCGTCGACGGTGCGGGGCACGGCCAGATCTTCTTCCGCATCGTGCTGCCGCTGAGCATGCCCGCCATCGCGTCGTTCGCGATCTTCCAGTTCCTATGGGTCTGGAACGACCTGCTGGTGGCGCTGATCTTCGCCGACGGGAACGTTGCCCCGATCACCAAGCTGCTCGCGCAGATGGTGGGCCAGCGCGGCGAGGACTGGCACCTGCTCACAGCGGGAGCCTTCATCGCGATCATCGTGCCGCTGCTGGTGTTCCTGTTCCTGCAGCGCTACTTCGTCCGCGGCCTGCTGGCCGGCTCGGCGAAGGGCTGACCCTCCCACCACCGCCTGCGGCTGAGGCTTCGTCCTCAGCCGCAGGCCAGGCGGGCGCGCGCCGACTCGAGGGCCTGGATCTCACGCTCCTGCGACTCGGCCATGCCGCTCGCGGTGCGCAGCACGCCCGGGTCGCTGCCGAGATCCTGCACCGCCTCGACCATCTCGATCGCGCCCGAGTGGTGCCGGATCATCAACTCGGTGAAGAGGCAGTCCTGCGCCGTGCCGGTCGCTTCGCGCAGTTCCGACAGCTCCTCGTCGCTCGCCATGCCCATCGCGGCGCGCAGCTCGTCCTCGGTCGCGGGCTCGCTCGCCGATCCACCGCCGTGGGCGTGATCGCCGTCCTCCGACATCCACTGCATGAGCGGATCGGATCCGCGCTGGGGCACGCCCCAGCGCTGGATCCACGCGAACATCTGGCCCGACTGCTGTGCCTGCGCCGTGGCGATGTCGTACGAGATGAGCCTGAGCTCCTCGTCCTGGGTCGCCGCGTACAGGATCATCGACATCTCGACCGCCTGCCCGTGATGCACCTGCATGTCGCGGGCGAAGCCGATGTCGGCCGCGTTGGGGCCCGACGCGCTCTGACCGAAGGTCGAGAACCGGCCGACCGCGAACGCCAGCCCCGCGACCAGCACGATCGCGAGGGCGATGAGCGCCCAGGCGGGAGGGCGACTCGAGGGCTGCGCGTCGGTCACTAGAGCTTGCCGGGGCCCTCGATGCCGGTGCACGAGGCGCCGAGCTCGGGGGAGGTGCCGCCCTGCCAGTACTCCTCGATGAACTGGGGGATGCGCGGATCGTCGACCGCGTCCACCTTGAGCTGGTGCTCCCACGCGGTCACGGTGATCGGCGTGTCGAGGCCCTCGTACGGCGACACGATCGAATAGGTGCGCGGGGCGAGGTCGCGCAGCGCCTCCAGATCGGCGCCCGTGACCTGCGCGGGGTCGTACGTGATCCACACGGCGCCGTGCTCGAGCGAGTGCACGGCGTTCTCGATCGGCTGAGGCTGGTCGTAGATGCCGCAGCTCAGCCAGGCGCTGTTGTGCGGGCCGCCGGCCGGCGGGTTCTGCTCGTACTCCACGGCGCCCTCGACGTGGTCGGACGCCAGCTCGTAGGTCTCGACGCCCTCGATCGTCGCGCCCTCGCTGCCGGGCGTGTACGACTTCGGCGCGAAAACGATCGACGCGACGACGATCGCGACAACCGCAAGCACTGCGACGATGCCGACGACCCACCACAGCAGCTTGCCGCGCTGACGCTTCTTCAGCTGACGCTGGTACTCGGCCAGCTTCTCCTGACGCTTCGCATCGCGCTGCTGCTTGACGGTCTGCTCGATCTGGGCCTGGCGCGCGGGGTTACCGGACTGCTTCTGCGGGGACACGCCACGATCCTATGCGGCAGCATGCACCCGGAAGTCCTCCGAAGCCTCAGAGAACCCTATGATCCGCGTAACATCGAAGGCTCCCCTGCGAGAGGCGGACACGGATGAACGCACATCGCGATCCCCGCACGCGTGCTCGGATGTGGTGGGGCGCGGGCCTGCTCGCGGCGGGCATCGCGCTCGGCGGCGCGCTGCTCCTGCCCGGCGCGGACCCGACCGTCTTCGACCTGTGGTGGGAGGGGATCCTGTCGGGCACCGCGGACGGTCCCGCCCTGGCGGTGTCGCTGTTCATGGACGTGGCGGGCGGCGGACGCTACGCGACGCTGTGGATCCCCCTGTCCCTGGTGGCCGTGCTGCTCGCCGCGCGGCGGCCGTGGGGAGCCGGCTACATCGTCGTCGCGCTGCTGGCCAGTGCTGCTCTCGTGCAGGTGCTCAAGCACGTGCTCGGCCGGGCGCGGCCGGAGGACATCCTGGTGATCGCGGACGTCGGTTCCTTCCCGTCCGGTCATGTGGCCAATGCGGCCACGCTGACGATCGCGCTGTGGGTCATCCTGCCGCGGTGGTGGACGGCGACGCTGGCCGCGTGTTGGATCGCGCTCATGGCGTTCGCGCGCACATACGTGTCGGCGCACTGGCTCACCGACACGGTCGGCGGGGCGCTGATCGGATCGGGCGCGGCGCTGCTCGTGGCGGTGGCGTTCGCGCGCGGCCTGAGCGTTGAGCGGCGCGTCCACGCCTCCCCTCGCCCGGCGGACGCGCGTCGCTAGGCTGAGCGCCATGAGCGCCGAGAAGGATCCCGCCGTCGAGGCCGCGGAGGCCGAGCTCGCCCGTCTCCAGGCCGAGGCGGAGGCCGCGGAGGCGGCGCTGAGGGCGGCGGAGGCGAAGGCCAGGCTCGCGGCCGCACGCGCCGCCGTGGCGCAGGCAGAGGCGGGGGAGGCGGCCGACCCCGAGACGGCTCCGGCGGATCCCGAGCCCGGCGTCGAGAGCGCCGTGGCGGGCGACTCCGCGGCGGCCCCGGCCGCGGCATCCGAGCCCACCGGCGCGACGGTGTCGGCGCGGGCGACATCCGGCCCGCTGGATCAGGACGACGTGCGGGCCATCGCCGCGGCATACGCCTTCGAGGGGGAGACCCTCGACATCGGCGCGCTGGTGAACGGCGACCCCGTCCCGGATGCGCAGATCCGGATCCCGCTCGGCATGCTGAACCGTCACGGCCTCGTCGCGGGCGCGACGGGGACGGGGAAGACGCGCACGCTGCAGGGTCTGGCCGAGCAGCTGGCCGCGAAGGGCGTGCCGGTGTTCGCGGCCGACATCAAGGGCGACCTGTCGGGCATGGCGACACCCGGTGAGCCGAACGACAAGCTGCTCGCCCGCACCCAGGGCATCGGGCAGGACTGGACGCCCGCCGCGGCGCGGGTCGAGTACTTCGCGCTGGGGGGCGTCGGGAAGGGCGTACCCGTGCGGGCGACCGTGACCGGCTTCGGGCCGCTGCTGCTGTCGAAGGTGCTGGGCCTGAACCACACGCAGGAGTCGAGCCTCGCGCTCGTGTTCCACTACGCCGACAAGAACGGGCTGCCGCTTGTCGACCTCGAGGACCTGCGATCGGTGCTCACCTACCTCACGAGCGATGAGGGCAGGCCCGAGCTCAGGGAGCTCGGCGGGCTGTCGGGCGCGACCGCCGGGGTCATCCTGCGCGAGCTCATCACGTTCGCGGAGGGCGGGGCCGACGTGTTCTTCGGCGAACCCGAATTCGACGTGTCGGACTTCCTGCGCACAGCACCCGACGGGCGCGGCGTCGTGTCGCTGCTCGAGGTGCCGGGCGTCGCGCGCCGCCCCGAGCTGTTCTCGACGTTCCTGATGTACCTGCTCGCCGAGCTCTTCGAGATCCTGCCGGAGGTCGGCGATCCCGACAAGCCGGAGCTGGTGTTCTTCTTCGACGAGGCGCACCTGCTGTTCCGCGACGCGTCGAAGGACTTCCTGTCCGCGATCACACAGACGGTGCGGCTGATCCGGTCGAAGGGAGTGGGCGTGTTCTTCGTGACGCAGACGCCGAAGGACGTGCACGAGGACGTGCTCGCACAGCTCGGATCGCGCGTGCAGCACCAGCTGCGAGCCTTCACACCCGACGACGCGAAGGCGCTGCGGGCCACGGTCAGGACGTACCCCCGGTCGGGGTACGACCTCGAGCGGGTGCTGCAGGAGCTCGGCACGGGGGAGGCGATCGTCACGGTGATGAGCGAGAACGGCGCGCCGACGCCTGTCGCGTGGACACGGGTGCGTGCCCCGCAGGGGCTCATGGATCCGACGCCTGAGGCGCGGATCGAGGCCGCGATCGCCGCCTCCCCGCTGCTGCCGAAGTACGGCGAGCGCGTGGACCGCGAGTCGGCCTACGAGATGCTGACCACCCGGATGAACGCTGCGGAGGAGGCGCAGCGCAGGGCCGAGGCCGAGGCCGAGCTCGCTCGGCAGCGGGCAGAGGTGGAGAAGGCCGACCGGGCAGCCGAGAAGAAGGCGCAGCAGGAGTACGAGCGGCTCCTGAAGAAGACGTCGGGCCGCGCGCGCACGCGCACCTCGTCGCGCGCGGAGAAGTCGACGCTGGAGAAGGTGCTGGGATCGCGCACGACGCAGACGCTGCTGAACGGCGTCATCCGCGGCATGTTCGGCACCGGCCGCCGCTGAGCTGCTAGAAGGAGGCGCCCCGCAGGAAGCGGTCGACGATCCGCACCGCGGGGCCGCCCTCGAGCAGGATGCCGTGCCGCGCGTCCGGGACGACGACGAGCTCGGCGTCCGCGATACGGTCATGCAGCAGGCGCGCATGGTCGACGGGCACGATCTCGTCGGCTGCGCCGTGCACGATGAGCGTGGACGCGACGATCGCGTGCAGCTCGTCGAGCGCGTCGTGCCGCCGGCTCGCCCGGAAGTGACGTCCGCGCGCGTTCGGGTCCCCGCCGATCGCGAGCAGGTGCGAGAACCACGCGGGGTGTTCGGTGAAGAACACCTCGGCGATGCGCGCCCGGTCACCCGAGCGCAGGGCGGCATCGCTCACCGGCGAGCGCGGCGAGCCGTGCGCTTCCCCCGCAGACGTGGAAACCAGCACCAGCCGGCCCACGCGCTCGGGCGCGTCGATGGCCAGCCACTGCGCAACGCGTCCGCCCATCGAGTGGCCGACGACGTGCGCGCGGGCGATGCCCTCCGCGTCCAGGATCGCGACGACATCCTGCGCGAACAGCCGCGTGTCGTAGCGTTCCGCCGCGCCGAGGCCGCTGCTGCCCGTGCCGCGGTGATCGAACACGACCAGCCGGTGCGCGGCGCTCTCGGTCGGCGACAGCAGCAGCTCGGCCGCGATGCGCCAGGACGCGTGCTCGACCGCTTGACCGGCGATCAGGATGACGGGGTCGCCGTGTCCGGCGGTCCAGTACGCGAGCGTCGTGCCGTCGGGTGCCGTCGCGTCGGCACGCGCCCACCGGAGACTCACAGACACCACGGCGACGGAATCAGGAATCCGAGCGGTCCGCTGTCGACCTGCTCGGCGCCGTCCCACAGCGTCGCCGTGATCCGCACCCCGCTGACCCGCCGCTCGAACACGACGTCGACGAGCCCGTCGTCGTCGATCACGCCCTCGACACGCGAATCGACCTCATCTCCGGGCCACGTGTGGAGCGTGACGGCGAACGCGGCTCCCGGCTCACCCGACACTCCGAGCGTGAACGTCGTCTCGCCGACCGCGCAGGAGTGGCCGCGGTCGTCGAAGCGCAGGGGCTGCGGATCGGGCGTCGGGGACGCGGTGGGCGGCTTCGCCGGATCGGCCGGCGGCTCGCTCGTCTCCGGCGTCGGCGCGGGCGTCGGGGCGGTGGTCGGCTCCTGCGCGGGCCGGGCGCTCGCGGGCGGGGCGGGCGCCGGATCGGCCGCTGCGGGACCGGACAGCAGCTTGTCGCGCAGGTCCCACAGCGCGCTCAGGCGATGTGACGCGACGATGCCCTCCGTGTCCTCGACGTAGCGCACCTCGAGCGTGACGTCGGCGACAGCCTGCGCCCGCGTGAGGGCGAACTCCAGCGATCCGGTGCCGTCCGCCCCGAGCGTCGTGCGGGCTAACGACTCGTGCGAGGCGACCGCGACCGCGAGCGGCACCCCGGCTGAGAATCCGCCGTCGCCGGAGAGGTCGTCGCCGCGTGCGAAGACCTGGACGTCGCGGCGGGGCTCGCCGGACACCCCGAGCAGCACCTCGCCGTCCGCGCCGCGATCCGCGGAGGTCAGGGCGAGCGGAGCCGTCACACGCCGGAAGGGCGAAGGAGCGTCGTCGGGCGTCGTCGGCTGCACCGCGGGAGGGGCAGGGGCCGGGCGCGACACGGGCGGTGCGGGCGGCGCTGCGGTCTCGCTCGGCGCCGGCTCGGGCTGCTCATCGGTCGGGCGCACGCCGACGAGCTCGGAGGACGCCTCGACCTCCGCGGCGGGCGGTGCAG